>CAYUGO010000029.1:0-11073 GCA_964444295.1 uncultured Gammaproteobacteria bacterium
AATTATTAGTTGAGGCGATGATAGAGGCTTGATTTAGATTATTTACACAAAGTACAAAATTGGAGATTGTTAAAGATTTGGTTTGGCGAAGAATGTCCATAACCTGTGACTGGTAGGATTGGGGAACGAACCTGATAACTTTGATGTAATTTGTTTGAATAATATTGCCTATCTTCGATTTATTAAAAATTTGATGAATTGATTGAAGTTGGGTAGGATTGAATGATAGAGCAAGATGATGATCTTCAATAATTACTGGGTGGAGGATGTCTAATTGGAGAGGAAGGAATGATTGGAGTTGTTGGAGAATTTTTTGATTAGTGGAGATATCATTTGAATGTAAGATAGTATCTATTATTAATGATAAGTGATTAAAAATACCGATGGAGTCTTCATTAGAAGGGAAATGAGAATACAGGGTAGAAAGATCTTGGAAATGTTTTTCTTGGTCGGGATCAAGTTGTCCAAAAATACCCAGCACTTTAGGTTCTGGGGAGTAAGAGGGTGAAGTTGTGGTCACTTTTATTATTAGGAGTCTTGTCTTAACTCTTCGGCGTTATCAATATCTTTGGCGATATTTAGTTCTTGGGGGTTTTCTAGATCAGCATCAGGAGCAATTCCCATATAATGGGCGTTTTGGAGGGTGTCATCATCTGATTGTGGTGCTGGATTAGAACCACTAATAGATTCACTGCCTCGTCGATTAGGTGATTTGGTGGAAGAATTAGATAGATTTTCTAGCTCTTGCATGTCTTGGGCAAAAGTATCGTTATCTGTTGGTTTGTTTAATGATTGAAGTTGATTGTCGTCGAGTTGATTTGTCATAAATTTAGAAATTATTATACATTAATTTAGATTGTTTATATGAAAGGCAAGAGAGGTTTATGTATGGGAAAGGTAAGAATGATTTTAAGATGATTAAGGTTATTTTTCGATTAGAATGACACTGATTATTCCGACAAGGATACCAATTTTATTAACTAAAGATAGTTGTTCTTTGAAGATTAGCATGCCAACTAATGTAATGGTAATGAGATTTATTATTGTAAATATGATTATTGCTTTGGATAGATCTTCGTATTTGAGCGAGTAGGCCCAGATAACGGTTCCTATTGAATAAAGAATAATTCCTAGTACAAAAAATGTATTTTTGGCATTTATTGACCAATATTTAAATAGAACGTCAGCAATTATTTCAAAAAATACTGCTAAGAAAATTAAAATATAAAAAGCTGATTTCATTGGATTATAAGGAACTTTAATGGTAAGGCGAAATACATAATATAATCAATAAGTTAGATTTTAGATAAAAAGTTGATTAAATAATGTTAAAGCTAGTTAAGTATTTAAAACCGTATATTGGACTGATTGTAGTATTAGGAATCTTTACCTATTTGCAGGTAATGGCGAACTTGAGGTTGCCATGATTACATGGCCAAGATTGTTAATAATGGGATTTTGGTCAAAAATACAGATGAGATTTATCGAAATGGAGGGTTGATGTTGTTAGTAACTTTGGGTGGAGCGATGTGTGCTGTAGTTGTGGGGTACTTGGCTTCGCGAATAGCCACGGGATTTGCAAGAGACATTCGGGGGAAAGTATTTATAAAAGTAGAACAATTTTCGATTGCTGAATTTAATAAATTCTCTACTGCATCATTGATTACTCGATCGACTAATGATATTCAGCAGATTCAAATGGTTTTGATTATGGTTTTTAGATTGGTACTGATGGCTCCGTTTATGGCAATTGGAGCTATGCAAAAAGCGTATTTAACAGCGCCGTCGATGAGTTGGATTATTGGATTGGCTACTCTGCTGTTGCTGGGAATGATTACGGTTTTGTTTATGTTCGTAATGCCTAAGTTTAAATTGGTTCAAGAACTAGTAGATAAATTAAATTTGATTGTAAGGGAAAATCTTACGGGTTTGAGAGTAGTGCGAGCCTTTAATAACGAAGATAAAGAGAAGGCTTTATTCCAGAAAACTAATAAGGATTTGACTGAAACTAATTTGTATGTAAATAGGTTGATGATGGTTTTGCAGCCTGCGATGACTTTGATACTTAATTTATCAGTTATTGCAGTAGTTTGGTTTGCCGTTCCATTAATAAATATAGGTTCTATGCAAGTTGGAAATATGTTGGCATTTATGCAATATACGATTCAGGTAATAATGTCATTTTTGATGATTTCAATTGTTTTCATTATGGTACCTAGAGCCTCAGTGTCCGGTAAACGCGTGGCAGAAGTGTTAGAAACTAAACCATTGATCAAAGATACGGAGAAATTTGTGGATCTTAATCCTGAAGGCAAAGGACGAATTGAGTTTTGTGATGTGACTTTTAGTTATCCTGATGCTGATTTGCCGGTATTAACAGGAATTAATTTTTGTGCTGAGCCAGGAGAAGTAACTGCTTTTATAGGAAGCACTGGAAGTGGCAAAACCACAATCGTTAATTTGATAATGAGGTTTTATGATGTAAGTGCTGGGCAAATTTTGATAGATGGGATTGATGTTAGAGATTTGAGACTTAGGGATTTGTATAGTCAGATTGGGTATGTACCCCAGAAAGGTGTGTTATTTTCGGGAACTGTTGAATCTAATATAAAATATGGAAATCAAGAGGCTAAGAAAGCTGAAATTGTTAAAGCTGCGCGTGTGGCTCAGGCTGAGGAGTTTATAAATATACATGATAATAATTATGAGAGTGAAATTGCTCAAGGTGGAGCAAATGTTTCTGGAGGTCAAAAGCAAAGATTGTCGATTGCTCGGGCAATTGCGGTTGATCCTAAGGTTTATATTTTTGATGATTCTTTCTCTGCGTTGGATTATAAAACAGATGCTCAATTGCGTAAGGCTCTAAAAAACGAAACGAAGGATAAAACTGTATTAATTGTCGGTCAACGGATAAGCACAATTATGAATGTGGATAAAATTATTGTTTTGGATAATGGCAAGATTGTAGGTCAAGGAACACATAAAGAATTGCTAGAAAACAATCAAATTTATAGTGAAATTGCAGACTCACAACTATCTGATAAAGAGTTGAAAATAAAATGATATGAAAAAGGAAGAAAATATAGTTAAGTCAGTTAAACCACAAGCTGGAGGACTGCCTTTTGGGCGGGGTGGACATATGATGCGAGGTCCTGCGGAAAAGCCAAAAGATTTCGGAGGGACGTTAAAGAAATTGGTTGCTTATCTAAAAGTTTATCAATTAAAAATCTTGGTTGTATTTATATTTGCGATTGTCAGTACGATGTTTTCGATTTTTGGACCAAAGTTATTGGGTCAAGCCATTAATCAAATAGTAAGTGATTATGTGAGTATCAAAACTTATGATCAGGCTATTGTTCAATCAAAAGAATCTATTAATTTACATGCCGAAATTAAGACTGAAAATGTAAGTGAGTTATCAGGCGATTTTGGGAAACGGCCTGAGTTTGCAGTTAATGGGATTAGAAATATTTTTGCAATTCTGTGTGTGTTGTATGTAGTAAGTGCGTTGATGGGGTATCTACAAGGTTGGGTGATGACAGGGGTTAGTCAGCGAGTGACTTATCAATTCCGCAAGGATATTGCCGACAAAATTAATAGATTGCCCTTACGTTATTTTGATAAGCATACATATGGAGATGTTCTAAGTCGGGTAACTAATGATGTTGATACTGTAAGCCAAACTTTAAATCAAAGTCTGACTCAAATGGTTACTTCAATTGTGACCATCGTGGGGATACTAATTATGATGTTGACGATAAGTTGGGTTTTGACATTAGTAACTATTTTGATTTTGCCTTTGAGTTTTGGGTTATTAGCATGGGTAATGAAGAAATCCCAAACCCAGTTTGTGAGGCAACAGGCAAGTTTGGGAGCTTTGAATGGACATATAGAAGAAATGTATGCTGGGCACTTGGTAGTGAAAGTATTTAATGGGGAGGAAGAATCGGAGGCGAAGTTTAATAGAATAAATACTGATTTGTATGATAGTGCTTGGAAATCGCAGTTTTTGTCAGGGTTAATGTTTCCATTGATGAATTTCGTGGGAAATTTGGGTTATGTTGGTGTGGCTGGTGTGGGTGGTTGGTTAGTAATTAAAGGAAGTTTGCAGATCGGTGATATTCAGGCATTTGTACAATATGTGCAGCAGTTTAATCAGCCGATAACTCAGACTGCAAATGTAGCAAATGTAATGCAATCTATGGCGGCGGCTGCTGAGCGGGTGTTTGAATTTCTAAATGAGGAAGAGGAAACAGTTGAAGTTGATAAACCTATTATATTAGAGAAAATAAATGGGAAGGTAGAATTTAAAAATGTGGTGTTTGGTTATAAGGTAGATCAAAAGGTGATTAATGATTTGTCTGTGGTAATTGAGCCTGGACAAAAAGTTGCGATAGTAGGACCAACAGGTGCGGGGAAAACTACTTTGGTTAATTAGTTGATGAGATTCTATGAATTAAACAGCGGTTCTATAGAAATAGATGGAGTAGATATTAGAGATATGCAGAGATCAGAAGTACGTAAATTGTTTGGTATGGTTTTGCAAGATACTTGGCTTTTCAAAGGCTCAATTAGAGATAATATTATGTATGGAAATGATAAAGCAACCGCAGAAGAATTAATTGAAGCGGCAAAAGAAGCGCATGTGGATCATTTTATAAGATCGTTGCCCGATGGTTATGATATGGAAATAAATGAAGAAACTAGTAATATTTCTCAGGGAGAAAAGCAATTGTTAACGATTGCACGGGCGATGTTGGCTAAAAGTCCGATGTTAATTTTAGATGAAGCAACAAGTTCAGTCGATACTAGAACTGAAGTATTGATACAAAAGGCGATGGAAACTTTGATGAAGGGCAAAACTAGTTTTGTGATTGCGCATCGGTTAAGTACAATTCGTGGTGCAGATCTTATACTTGTAATGAACAATGGCGATGTAATTGAGAAAGGAACTCATGAGGAATTACTTAAGTTAAATGGTTTTTATACTGCTCTTTATAATAGTCAGTTTGCGACAGATTAGGGTTAGGCTTGGATATTTTGTGTTATGATTTGGTTTAGTATGACATATTCAGCTTGGGATAAAGATGCACCATATGATGATGTGAATGTAATTGATATTCCTTTTCCCGAAAAGAAATATATTAAGTTATTGAAGTTGTGTAAATTAAAGGATGATAGTGATTTGTCTGATGAACAAATATCTATGATATTGGTAAATGCGGTGTATTCTTGGCTTAAGGGGACATGGTCTTTGGATGATTTAGCGAGTATTGGTAATAAGTTTTGGTTTGGACGAAAAAAGGAGCAAGAGTTTGATGAATTAGGTGATGCACTTTATGCAGCAGATGAAGCTGGATATTATATTAGGAGAATTTATGTGCCAGGTAATAAAGATAAGATTGATAGTTTTAGTCGTTGGATAATCACGATTATGAAATATTATGAGAAGTATAGAAGTATGGTGATAAAAGAGAAATAGTTGCCTTGTGTTTAATATAAGTGAATCAAAAAATTAGGAATAAACAATTAATTAAAGTAATCACGTGTTTTATATTAGAACTAAGTTATTTGAGATTGTTTATAAAAGAAGAAAAAGCAGATAGATCTTCTTTATGAGAAGATCCATTTATGATTTCGGCATGTTTCTCTTTAGGTGCGAGATCTAAAATTCCTTCTATCACGGCACGGGCTGCCGATGGATGTGCAAAAAGTCTGTTGTTATCTAGATTTGATAATAGTTTGGTGGATTCGTTTGCTTGGCAGCCAGTTGCACATTTAGGGGAGTTACAAATTGTTTCGTCAAATGGACAATATCTTTCTGTCATTATTTGGCTATTATAATTGATTGAAATTTGTAGTACATAATTTAGAAACTGTTATGTCTTGACCCGGCTTTTGATATGCTGCTCCGTCTTTGCTGTTTTTCAATTTGAGCGATAGCAGAATGAATTCCATCTAGGAATGATCTATCTTTTGTTTTTGAAATAATTTTGGCTCCAGCAAGTGGACTTATGATAATAGTGGTATTAAATATAATACTTTCACCGCTTGCTGTTTTTGGTTCATCGAACGTTACTTCTATTTTATCGATAGCGATTCTTTTTTGCATCTTCTGTGCAAATCTAGTAAGGTAATCGTGTGCCTTTTTTTCATCAGATTGAGAAACATTGGTTGATGGATTTGCCATAATAATATTTACAGTGTCTTTTGGATGCAATGAAGAAAGTATCGATAAAATATCGCGTAATGATAAAAATCCTACTGGTTTATTATATTTATTTATAAGAACAACACTATTGTGCTCTGATCCGATGAGCTGGTTTATAATCTTTTCTTGTTTTGTATTGTTACTAAGTGTATTTACTTGATCAGTCATATATTTTTTAATCGGATCAGTTTTTCGATATTCTTTTTCTGTGTCAAATGCTCTATTTGTTTGTTGGTTGCCGCTTTTTCCAAATCGTTGCTTTTGGGTGGGTTTCATATATACATTGAGTAAATCTTTTCGAGAAACTATCCCTGAGAGAACACCACTATCATCAGTTAATACAACTCGTGAAACATCCTTATCTTGCATGATTTGAAAAACTTCTCCTACAGTTGAATTATTGTTGGCTGTGACTGGAGTGTGAGGTTTTACTTTTGTACTAATGAAAGATAATAAATCTTGATTTTTAATGAGATTTTTGAATATGTCTTTAGTTTGAATAACTCCTATTACTTGTTTGTTTTCATCAAACAATGGAAGAATGTAAATTCGAGATTCAAGCATTGATGAAGCAACGTCATGTATTTTTGTTTCTTTTGTAAGATATGGAGGAGTTGATACTATTGTGGAGAGTTTTGTTGAAAAGCTATATCTATGTGCGTAAAGAGCTTGGTATGGTGAAACATAACCAAGAAATTTATTTTCTTTTGTGAAAATATATACGGGTGAATGACTTGAAGCTACTAAAGGGATTACTGATCCTAGAGTATCGTCAGGGTCACTTTTTATAACATTATCAATTGAAGAAATGAACGAACTAAGGTCATGATGATTTTTTGATAAACTGTTGAGTATCTTTGTTTTTGTATATGTCATATAGTATTTAAATTGTTAAAGATAAAAAGCTTTAAATGGAAAGAATTTAAAGACTTCCTTGAGTAGTCAATATAGACTACTATAGCACGTATTGAAGATCTACGTATGATTATTAGAGATTGATTCATTAAATCTAATATTATAATTAAATTGTAAGAATTGTGTGTTAAGGAGTTATGAACTCACCTTTAATAAATATCAATAAAAGTCTTATAAAATCTATTTATTGCCGTTTCTTTAGTCAATTAAACCACCCATATGATTTGTTTTGTAAACTAGCTTGTTATTTTCCATAATTAGCAAACCCCATACCTGAAAAATTATTGCCTCATTCGACCGTATAGATCCCTATAATATCAATTAATTAAATCTTTGCTCCTATTTTTGAGATTATATAAGTATAAAGAGATTTTGTTGTTGATGATTAATAATCTTTAGAGATATTTATAAACTTGAATCCATGGGGAAGAATATATGAGCTTTGTGTTTTGTTGTATCTGGAGTAGTTCTGTTTGATTAAGATCTGTATTATCGTTGGCTGCTACGATAAATTCTGCTCCTAGGTCTTTCATGGACAAAATATCAGTTGCGGTTGGATTGACATCCATAGGTGGTGAGCCAAGCATCCATCCTTGGATGTGATTAAGAGAAAACGGAATGGAATTATTTATTGCAAGATAGACTATTTTGGCATTGTTTGGGATTACTTGATTTAATTCTTTTGCTATTTGTTGTTCGTTTACTGAAATGACATCACTAAAGTAATAGTTACTTGTGTGATAGCCGTTATAAATTGTGATTGATAAAGTGAGTATCGTTATTGTGATGCTTAGATATTTATTGATGTTCCACAACTTTTGGAGAAGTTGGTTTAATCCATAACCTGCGAGCATAACAACTGGAATAATATATATGTTGGCATAGTATTGATGGACAATGTTTCCGTTGGGAACAATTAGCCAATATATTGGTACAAAAGCAAGCCAAACAAATATAAAAATTAGTTCTTTGTTTTGCTTGAGCAAGTAAGTAATTATCGCTAAGCCAGCAAAAAAGGTAGTTACTTTACCCATTACTTCGCCAATTATATTTTTAAATATTAATCGGTTGATTAAAATCTCATATTTAAAAAGTTCATGTCGTCCTCCCAAGACCCAGTTTTCCCAACTGCTATTCGCGGATGTAAATGGAATTTGCCAAAGTTTCCATGTTCCGTATAGTAGAGTGGCCCCGATAAGATAAGTGGGGTACATCCAATAGGAATTTTTTTTCAACCAAATAAGATAAAAGTAAGCTGGTAATCCAATCAAAATGAAAGGACGGGTGGCAACAGATAAACTAAGTGAGATAAGAGATGTAATAATCCAGGGAGTCTTTTTATTTTTGTTCCAATGAAGAAATGTTGACAATGACACAAGATACATGCAAATAGCAAAAATATCTGGATGAATTGCATGACCTAAGAAGAAGATCGATCCTGGAGCAAATATAAAGAAAAATGTAGAAAATGTAGCTATGACTTTGGAATGAAATAGTTTAGATGAAATATAGTAAAGTGAAAATGAAGAAATAATATAAAGGAATATGTTGATGATTCTGGCAATTTCAATATGCCACCCAAACAATCGATAGAATAGTCCAATTAGATATTGGTAAGCAGGGAATTCTAGGAAAAAGTAAGCTTTTGTGTTTGTTATTGGTCTTATGAGACTGTTTTGAGGATAAAGAATATTGTGGTTTATAAAAGCAAAGTTATATGCCACGCTTTCGGTATCTGTTTGGCGCATTGCATGACCATCAAATGGTAGTATGTGAAAATTTTGAAGTCGTAATACAATTCCTAAAACAATAATGATCACCAAAATTATTTCCCCGTGCAGGATAGATTTAAATATTTTTTGCAAGTTTAAATTAGTTGTCATTTGGCAATTCGTAAATATAGATTAGCACAATGAAGAATGTGAGGAGTACTTGGGTTTGGTTGGCGTATCGGGACTATTTTCGACTTAATTAGATAACCCGTATAGGTATAATCACTTTTTATACAAAGCTGAGGTTGATTACTGAGTTCGTAAATATTGCATAAAAAGAGCGGGAGTTAAAAGTAGAATATTAAGCTCATCATTTATTTTATCTTTTTTAAAATGTTTCAAGTTATAGGAAATTAGATATTGTACTTGTGACAAATGTGCGCCAGCGACAATATGGGCATCGTTCACATCGGAAACAAATTTGCCATATTCTTTTTTAATTTCTGCTATCATTTCGGTTATTGGGATTACTTCGAAATTTTCATTTATAAGTATTTCTAGTCTTTCATCTTCTATTTCCATCCTGGTGACAACAGTACGAAGTTCATTAAGTGAAATTGAGGAAATAACCGGTTTTATTATTGGTTTGTTTAATAGGTAAAATGCGGCTCCTGATGAAGAAAGGAGAGAGGAGATAACGACGTCTGAATCAATGAATACTCTCATAAAAAGAGTTACAAAGAAGATCTAACTTTTGTAAGTGTTTTTTCAATTATTGGGTGATTGATCCTATCTTGTTGATCTGCTTGATATAAATCATAATCCAATCCAGTAAAGAAAAAAGATATTGATGAAGCAGGGATGCGGTAAAGTTTGCCGATTTTTTTAGCTACAATTTCTCCACGTCCAATCAGCTCATAAACTGTATTTTTAGATAGCTGAAGCATCTGTGCTACCTGTTCAGGTGTATATGCTTTGGTCGGATCTATTGTGCTTAACATGACTAAATATTACCAAGTATGACTATTCATGTCAAGATGTGAGTGTAATTTATGGGGTTTGAGTTTTTATTTAAATGATTATTAGTTTATGATGTCCGATAGATGACAGATGAATCATATATTTTATTTATCTCATAAGTATCGGAGTTTATAACGAACACATCTGATTTATTGCGATCACTTACAAATAAACTCTAAATGTAAGATTGGAAACTTGACCTGACAGATAAGCATTTAAACTATGTATATACTTTAGAAGTCTGGCTGCGTATCGGGACTATTTTCGAACAATATAGTAATCTGAAACTAATTGATGGACTGTATTGGTAAGTTTTTTACTGGAGGTTGTGGAGCGGATTAGAACTAATTCGCTAACTACTTTCTAAATACTTAAATAGGTACGATTTCACATAATCAAAAAAATCATCGAGTTTTTCTCTTTCATTTATTGGCACAAATGGTCTTAGATCGGAGACAAAATCGTCCTTCTTAAATTTTTCTAATGCACTTAAGAACTTGTCTCTATGAAAAGATTCATTGTAATATGCAAGCTTTTTATTTACTAAATTTATATCTAGCACTGCTCCAATCTCTAAAAGTAACCATATATCATAAAGATCTCTATGTTTATATCTTGTCATTATTGCACGAATTTTTTCTGCTAAAATTTCGTTCTTGCTAAGTGTGCTTATAAAATTTTGTACTATTATTGGGTACTCTGTTTTTAGAATAGATTCGGTTGGTTCAAGAACAGTTTCTCTCATAGAAAAATCAAGTCGAACGTATGAAGGAGCACTTAAACCATTTATATTTGCTGTAAGAAGATGTGTCTTACCAGTTAGTGTTTCTTTTTCCTTTATTTCATAAGGATATAACGACTTGAGATTATCAAAAATTTTCGTAATGCCTTCAATAAATAAGGCCTCGTCCATTAATACAGTAAAGTCTAAATCTTCAGAGAACCTTTTTCCTCCATAAATTAAACGTAAGGCCGTTCCACCTTTGAAATATATTTGTTTAGAAAAATTCGAAGAATAGAGCTCTTTTAAAACTGAAAGTTGAATATATTCTCTGGCAATAACAGATTCATTTGTTTTGTATTTCTTTGAAAGTTCTTTAATTTGGTCTAATGTAATCATATATATTTCTTGAGAATATTATTAAATCCTCCGACACTATCACTACCTAATAATTTATTAAATTCCGCGAGTTTAACCTTATCGATTTGCTTGAA
>CAYUGO010000030.1:0-10805 GCA_964444295.1 uncultured Gammaproteobacteria bacterium
CTTCTAATAACAGATACAGTTTATACAGACCACTCAACTCCAAATTCACTATTTTCATCTCCAAAAAACAAAACAACTTCCCAAGAATTTTCAATTGCTCCAATTCACATCGTCGACTATGCCAAATTTCTCACCAAAACGCTTCTAAATCCAAATACTCAAGGTCAAACATTTTTTATCGCCGGCAAAAAAAATAACTTCAAAATTTCCCCTTCACAAAAAAAACTTAGTGAACGTGAGCTAGACCAACTTCAAATCCAAGCTGATATCCTCTCAAAAATTAATCAAACACAAAAATATCTTAACTACCAGCCGACAATTAATTTCCCAATTGTAAACCAAAAGACTTCACCAAACACTCCAAAAATCCCTAAAAAGCAACCGACCACCAAAAAATCCTACGACAATTATTTCTTATCATTAACCAAGAAACTGTTCACCAAAACTCAAGTTAAATATAATCTCTTGCACAAAATTGCTCGCAAAACCCTAAAATATACTTTCCTTTCACTTGCACTACTAATTACAATTGCTGTTATTTTTTCATGTATAACCACGTATTTAATCTACAGTTCATATCAAGACATCAAACAAGGTAAATTACAAACATCAATCGCAAAGTCAACTCAAGCAACTCACAACCTAACCTTTGCGCGTGCCAGCCTAAGAATCATCCCTTCAACTTTGATTTCCAACTCTATATTTATAGCTGACAGCTTTCTTGAAACAGTCCAGATTTCATCCCGTCTTTTAACTCAAACAACTACTTTAGTTCAAGAATTTCAATCTATTCCCTCGTATCAGTCCCTTGACCAATCTCAAATTAACAATTTAAAAAATAATTTGACAACAATCAACCAACAACTAAGCTATTTGCAGCCCAAGTTACCACAACAACTCCCTCATTTTTTCTCACCACTAATAAATGGCAATGATTATGATCAATTCTATAGTTTGCTTGTTCAATCCCGCCAAATTATTCCTGTAGTCAATGATTTGCTGGGTCAAATTAACTATGTTGGTGGCTTTGATAAACCTCGAGAAATAATCATCCTTCTTCAAAATAATAACGAACTAAGAGCAACAGGTGGATTCATTGGTTCATTTGCTCATTTAACATTGAGTAGAGGAGTTATAAATAACTGGAAAATCTATGATGTTTATGATGCTGACGGCCAACTCCAAGGTTACGTCAGACCTCCGGAACCTATCAAAAATATTCTCAACGAGCCTTCTTGGTACCTTCGTGACTCCAACTGGGAGCCAGATTTTCCCACTAGCGCAAATAATGCCAGTTGGTTTCTCAATAAAGAGCTAACCTTTACTCCTGACATAATAATAGCTCTCAATCTTTCCTATATCGAAAAAATACTAAAGCCTCTTACTCCTCTTAACATTCAAGGAGTAGAGGAGCAGATAACATCTCAGAATTTGCATAATATTTTTCAAACAAACATAGAAGACAACTTCTATCCCAGCTCTAATCTCAAAAAAACCTTAATAACTGACTTAGCCACCAAACTAATTAACAACTATCAAAGCACAGATATTAAGCTCCTTGGCTCCCTTGCCTCCCAAACTCTTTCAGACCTTAATTCGCGCGAGATCCAAGTTTTTTCCACTAACGACAATCTCCAAAATAAGCTAGGTCAATACAACTGGACAGGGCATCTCCTTGCCCCAGTGCCAAATCAATCCAGTGCCACAATTGCAATTGTAGATTCCAACCTAGGCGTTAACAAAGCTAATCAATTTATCAAACGTAACCTTTCAATCCAAATCAGAGATGACCCAAACTTGCAAACAATCAACCTCACTGCCCAATATACCAATTCATCCCAGTCCCAAACCAAGCAATCCGGCGATTACAAAAACTATCTTCGAGTTTATCTACCACCAGATGCCGTGGTCCAAAGTGTTTCCATCACAGATCAAAACCAAGATACCCAAGCAGTAGATCCAGAAATAGATATTCAAAAAAACTTCCTCCAGCTGGGCATCTATTTTCCTCTCTCCATTCAGACTCAATCTCAAATCAACATTGTTTTTACCACTCAGAAATTAACTCAACCTAATTCATCACTAACAATCCGTAAACAATCAGGGACTCAAGATGATGAGATTACTTTCCAAATCGACAGTCCTCGCAATCTCATATTAAGCACTCCTTTTCCTCTTCAACCAGTTAGCAGCTTGACCTTAACACCTCATGTCCCCTATAATACGGTTTTGTCGACTGATAAATTAATCATCTTCAATTAATCCAAAAACATGCACACTCTCACCGTCCAAAAACGCGAAATCTTTGGCCAAAAAACCCATAGACTTCGTAAGCAAGACATCATTCCAGGAAACTTATACGGCAAAGACCAAGACTCCCATGCATTTCAAGTTTCGCTCGTTGATCTAGGTAAAATATACAAAGAAGTAGGTTATACAGGCGTAATTGATCTGACCATCGAACCAGAAAAAAAAACCCATCCTTCCATGATCTCCGAAATCCAAATTGACCCTGTCAGTGACAAACCAATCCATGTCGATTTTCGCCAAGTAAATCTCAAAGAAAAAATTCAGCTCGCAATCCCTATTCATTTCCAAGGAGAGTCCCAAGCTGTAAATGACGGTGGCATGCTAGTTACTATCATGGATGAAATTGAAGTCGAAGCTTTTCCTCAAGACATGCCAGAATTTTTCATCGCTGATATTTCAAAAATAAATACTCAAGAAGATGAGATCACTTTGGCTGACCTAAACATTGATCCTGCCAAACATACCATAGAACAACCTCTAGACACCTTGGTGGCCAGGGTAGAGGACTCAGCCATGGCAGAAGAAGAAGTTGAAGAAGAAGAAATCGAAACAGAGATCATCAACGAAAAGCCGGATACATCAGAAGATGAAGCCTCAGAAGAAGAATAAAGTTTGAAGAGTAGGGTAGTCTTCCCGTACAATCAATGTGTGAAAAGTTCTCTCCGCGTTACAATAATTATTGTTTTAGTCCTCATTTCTACTCTCGTATTTATTTCCTACTCAGCATATAAACTTGCCTCATCTAAACTTCCAATCCCCTCAGAGCCTGATTTTTCCTCACAGCCAGAATCTTCTAAGCTTTCTTATGAAGTAATTTCATACCGCCGTGTCAAGTTTAATTCCAACACAGACATGGTTATAGCAGAGGTCCAAGTAACGGCACATGACCTTTGTAATCTTAACGATATCGATTGTTCTTTTCAGCGTAATAACTTTTCTCTAAATTACAACGACGATTCTATTAATCCGGGAGGTGCTCCTCTTAAATACATCAAGAATTTCAAAAGCCGCCAACTAATTTCCTCACGTGTTCTCACCAAAAACCAAACCGAGCAAGGACAACTTTATTTTACAATTCCCCAAACACAGTCATCTGCCATCCTCACATATAACTTCAACCAAATTCCCCAACCCACTTTTCCTCCCCGTGCAGAATAATTTCTCTAATTACCGCTTCTCGTCGTTTTTCACTTTCAATCCTTTTCCACGACTTCTGGCCACTGGCTTACTATTAACATCTCATCGTTTGCAAGATAACTCCATACTGATTCTGTGACGTACGGCATAAAAGGATGTAGCAGCTTAAGAAACACTTCTAATCCTTGTTCCAATCTCTCCAGTGATAAATCTCCCTTTTTACCATCCTCTATACATTGATCACAAAACCAATGCCAGAATTCATTGTGAACAGTTTCACTTGCTTGACCAATTCGCAATTTATTAAGCTGTGACGTCGTTTGTTTTATAACTTCATTTAACTTTTCCCCAAATACCTTATCCAGAGTAGGGGAGTCTTTGCTTTCATGAGGCAGTTGTCCCTCTTTCATCAATTTGATAAATCGTCCTGCATTCCAAATTTTATTTGCAAAATTCCGCATTCCTTTAATTTTGCTTTCTCCCACCGCGCTGTCCAGCCCCGCAGTAGAGCTCATCACCAGCGCCATTCGCAACGCATCAGCCCCGTATTTGTCCACGAAGTCCAAAGGATTAATGACATTCCCCTTGCTCTTACTCATTTTTTGGCCCTTTTCGTCCCGCACCAGTCCATGTAAGTAAACTTTTTCAAATGGAGATTTGCCTGTTAAATATATCCCGAGCAACATCATTCTCATCACCCAAAAAGTCAAAATATCATAAGCCGTTTCCATTACGCTTGTCGGATAAAACGTTTCAAAATCAGCCTCATTTTTCGCCCTTAACGCCACGACAGGCCATTGACCAGACGAAAACCAAGTATCAAAAGTATCAGTCTCTTGTAAATATCTATCTCCAGGAGAAACCTTGCTAACTTCATATTTTGCATCATTAGTGGTTATCAGAGTTTGTAATCCTGTCTTGATTTCTTCCAAATCATAGTCATTTAATAACTCACTTACGGTCCCTTTTACAAATTTCCCATCCCTCGTCAAGAAACCAATCACCATATCGGGGTTGTCGTCGACGTTGTACCACACCGGAATCCGAATTCCCCACACAATTTGTCGACTGATATTCCAATCCCGCAAATTCTTAAGCCAATGTTTCAGAATTTTCTCATGTCCTGAGCCAATAATTACAGTTTTCTTACTTTCAATGGCTTCCAAAGCTTTTGTCGCCAAAGATTCAACCTTTACAAACCACTGGGGCAGTGGCAAGGGTTCAATTGTCCCGCCGGTTTTGTAACAAACAGCCACGCGGTTTTGGTATTTTTCATCAACCTTTTCAATTAAACCTTTCACATTTAAATCTTCAACCACCATTTTTCTAGCTTCCTCAACCTTCATTCCAGCATATTTACCGCCTAATGCTGTGATTTTGCCATCTGTATTGATAGCTTGTCGGATAGGTAAATTATATTTCTTAGCGATCTCAAAATCATTGTGATCATGAGCCGGAGTTAGTTTAACTATTCCCGTCCCAAACTCCATATCTACGAACTCATCGCCGATGATTTCCATCTTTTCATTAGTCAATGGGTTTCGCACAAACTTCCCAATTAAATGTTTTTTATTTTCATCATTAGGATTAACCGCCAGATGTGTGTCTGCAAAAATCGGCTCAGGCCTAACTGTCGCTACGCTTATAAACTTCGCTTCATCATCAGCCATTTGGTATTTCACATAATAAAGAGGAGAATTTCTGTCTTCATACTCGATCTCCAAATCAGAATAACTGGTTCCAGATCGTGGAGAATAGTTAACCAGTCTCTCCGCATGATAGATAAGTCCTTCAGTATGGAGTTTTACAAAAGTATCGAGTACTTGATCCACAACCTTTTCATCTAATGTAAATGTAAACCTGCTCCAGTCAGCGCTGGCCCCTAATTTTTTCATCTGTTCCACTGAGGTTTGAGAGTTTTCATTAACATAATCCCAAATCATCCCATAAAGAGTTTCTCGATCGTAATTGAACCTACTTTTGCCTTGTTTGGCTAATTTCTTTTCAAACACAAACTGTGTTTCAATCCCAGCATGATCAGTTCCGGGTAACCACAAAGTTTTATATCCTTTCATTCTATGATAACGAACCAAGATATCTTCGATTGACACAAACATTGCATGTCCCACGTGCAACGGATCATTTGCATTAGGAGGAGGCATCATAATGCTAAAAGGTTTGCCTTGTGGATTTATTTCTGGCGCAAACGTACCTGCATTTTCCCACTCCAAATACAATTTCTCCTCCCATTCTTTATGATCAAAAGCCTTGTCCATGTGAGGCTATTATACAGAACTTCACGCCTCTTTAATCATCTAATAATTTTGTTCAAAATCTTGCAAAAGATCAATTATCGATTACTATACAACTATCATCATGAAAATTTTCGAAAGAATCTATCCTCCAACACTAGCCAAAACCTGCTCGCTAGAGGTTCCTAAAGTTTGGTCATATCAAAATCGAGTTGTTGATTCGATCATTGTAGAAATAGAAAACCGCCATGATTCAAATGAACAGCGATATACAGGCATGGTAACCATTGCCCCTAGACCCGATGATTGTTTCGTTGCACGATTCTTAGAATGGCAAAGATACAACGATGGGATCTCTGGATACTCTTTCGTACGGGAATTTTCACCCACAGAAGAACCTACACAATTTAGTTTGCAATCGTTCCGAGATTCAATTGCGATCACCACTTTAAAACACGGAACTCTTCAAGTCATCAAAGAACACGAGCATCCTTCAATAATCGGTATTTTAACTGATCAAGGCTCATACTTCTCCAAACCACGTCGCACAATTCAATTTAATGGTTATACCATTCCCTGATCCAAACTCCACCGCGGTCTTCGTTCAATTTTACTAATTTCATTCCCTTCTTCTTTTTCCTTTTGGAAATATGCTGCAATTCCAATCATCGCCCCATTGTCCCCATATAGTTTCTTAGAATAGGGCAGTCCTAATTTAATTTCGTATTTTTTCGTCAAGGCTCGCAGTTTCAGCCTCAAAGCTTTGTTAACCCCAACTCCACCTCCTAGCCAGACCCAACTGGGATGATATTTCTTAATTGCCATTTCCAGTTTTTCAACCAATGATTGAATCACTGCATTTTGCACCTCTAAGCATAAATCATAGATATATTGTTTCTCTAACTTTTGCTTCCCCCATTGAAGATCTTTTACCATCGCATCTTTACCTTTCTCTATTTTTCTTGTGCCTTTTTCCATAGCTCTTATTTCATAAAGAACAGCAGTTTTAAGACCTGAGAAGCTCATATTCATGTCCCCGCTATTTCTCATGGGAATTGGTAACTTAATTGCGTTTTTCTTTCCTTGCTTTGCAAATTGCTCAATTACCGCCCCACCTGGATATCCTAAGCCCATCATCCGAGCAGCTTTATCCAGACATTCACCACAAGCATCATCCAATGTTTTACCAACTATTTCATAATCTCCTATTCCTTTAACCAAGATAATCTCACTATGCCCGCCCGAAACCAATAATCCCAAAACTGGAAATTTCACATTATCAACCTCCACCAAATTACTCTCATGCATTCCCCCATTTTTTGAATTTCTCCCTAAGCATGAGAGAAGATGTCCTTCCATGTGGTTTATGCCAACAATCTTCTTGCTTCTTTCTTTTGCTAATTCTTTAGCTTTTGCTATCCCTACTTCCAGGGCAGGAGCGAGTCCTGGACCTGCAGTAACTGCGATTGTTTCAATATCCTCCCAATTTACTTTAGCCTTTGCCAAAGATTCTTTTATCACCGCATCAATGACTTTTTCATGCTGTCTTTTAGCTTCAATAGGGTAGACCCCGCCATATTTTTTCTGTAACTCAATTTGGGAAGCAATCACATTACTAATAACTCGCAGGCCGTCCACCACAGCCACAGAAGTTTCATCACATGATGTATCAATTGACAATATCATAACTCATATTATATCCTATAATAAACATATTTTTTACTTAATTTCCAACTTTTCTATCTTCCTTCTTTCTTTACCTATAGTTTCTATTCGAATCCAAACTAATTGTATTTGCTGTAATTCCTCTAACTTCTTCAAATAGTTTTGTATCTTATCTGCCCATTCAATAACCCAAACATCTTCTTCTTGCAAATAATTTTCCAATTTCAAATTAATCAGTTCATATTCTTCTTCTAATCGCCACGCATCCATATGCACAAAATAGCCTTTTTTGTATCTGTATTCATCCAGAATCGTAAAAGTAGGGGACTGCAAAATTTCTCTAACTTCTAACTTCCGAGCCACACCCCTCGCAAACTGAGTTTTGCCACTACCCATGTCTCCAATCAATGCAAAAACCAGCGGTTTCCCTTCCTTTTTCAACTCATACTCTTTTAACCAGCTGCTTGCAATCATTTCCGTTTCCTCCACAGTTTTACTCACAAACTCTCCTCTTAAGTTTGTAATTTTAATTTCTCCGCCTCTTATAACCTGTAGATTTTCCACAGTCGTGTCCACCACCGTTGATGGTTGTCTTCTTGGTAATTTCCCCCCGTCAATAAACAGTGCTACCAAAGCTTGGGATTTTGCACTTGTTTGTTTTTGCCACTGATCAAGTGAATACGGCGATGATAGAGAAGCCACATTGGCACTGGTTGCAGTAATGGGCAGATTCAACTTCTTAACAATCTCATTTACCAACGAATAACTCGAAATTCTAATTCCCAGTGTGCCTTTTTCGCTCGCCAAACCGACTGCAAGTTTTGACATTTTTTTCACTTTGCTAATTACAGTCACTGGACCAGGCAGGAATGTTTCATAAATTTTCTTAGCTTCGTTGTTAATTTCTACCCACTTTTCTACCATCTCAAGATCGCTTACAGCTATCGAAATTGCTTTGCCTTGTGGTCTTTTCTTAAATTTTAATAACGTATCTACAGCTTCTTGATTAGTCCCATCCACCCCCAGACCATAACAAGTTTCAGTCGGATAAACTATCATTCCTCCGGATTTAAGTATATCCACACTTTCTTTAATAATATTTTCTCTAGCAACAGATTTCAGGTCAAGAATTTTCACAAGCTATATTTTACCTTAGATTCTACAAAAACCATTATGCACCCTTGATTTTTTAATCCAAAAGAGTAGGCTTATTGTATGAAAGGCTACAACACCTCAATCGAAACAGAAACTCTCAACAACCAAGATTTTCGCCGTGTGCTTTATACCGCCAAAAACAGTCAGCTTGTCCTCATGACTTTAGATCCAAATCAAGATATCGGTGAAGAAACTCATTTTGAAAACGACCAATTTTTTCGCTTTGAGCAAGGGCAGGGACTTTGTATTATTGATGGCAACGAATATCCCGTAGAAGATGGCAGCGCCATAATAGTCCCAGCAGGAGCCAAACATAATGTAATTAACACATCCTCAACTGAGCCGCTCAAAATGTACACTATCTACTCACCCCCTCATCATAAAGACGGTATTGTTCGCGCAACCAAACAAGAAGCCATGGACAATGACGAAGAATTTGATGGCGTAACCACAGAGTAGTATTTAGCTTACTTGATAGCTGACATTAAATTTTTCCTTCTCTTCGTTTTTGACACTTTCAGATTCATTTTCGAAATAAGATTTCTCAATATACTTTTTTAACAAGCCAATATCATGGTTTTGTTTGGCGCTTTGGAAATTATAATCTGTTATTTCTTTTAACAAATTACCATTAGTTAAAATCCGCAAAACATTCTCGGCTGCACACTTCATCTTCTTTTCATCAAAAATATAAAAATTATTATCCCGTCGCCATTTCTCATCCAAATACACATACAGATAGCCTTCTTTTTTAATATCCGCACGGAAAACATCATACTCAAACAAAGCTACCAGTTTCCTATAAAAAGCTGCCTCGAGGAATTGATTACCAAACCCTTCAATCACAGACGGATAAGTAACCATATCCGCAAACACATAGGCATCCCAAAATGAATAAACCTTATTTCCTTCAATCATTCCTCGTTGTGCGGCCACTCGTTCATAAGCCTTGACAATTTTTACCCCCAGATTATCTGCCAGAGTTACCAAATTATCAAAATAATCCTCGCTATCCACGTGATGAGGATAATTAGAAAAAACTAAAACTGATTTAGTTTCACTCGTAATTTTTTTTCCGTTAAATTCAAACCCCACATACTCCTTTATTTTTTCATTAACCACACTAGCCAAATAGATAGCCATCTCAATGGCTTTACGTGGGACGATTCTCGTTGCTTGTAAAATAATCAGATCATTAGGGTTAATCCCATTTACTTCACAAAAATCACTATTGTATTCATCTCTTTGCTCTCTATTTTTGCCAAAATCCCAGTAATCACCCAAAACCACGCTTTCCTCATTGTGATACATCAGTAGAGAAGCTGCTGACAAACTATTAATTACTTCATGTGTCACATTATCTCCTTTCGGGAAAATATCATTTAGAATTTCCTTTAGCTTTCCGTTAGAAGAATTTACAAAATACTCTCGCTCAAAATAAAAATCGTGATTAACACATACTGTTTTAACTTTCAAATTGTCAATCACTTTTTTCAAAGCAAAAGCACTCCATATCAATAAGGGCAGACTGAAAATATTATGTACAATTATCAAATCAAAATTTTCTGCCACAAATATTTGAGTTAACTGATTTTCAATTTCACTTACTTTTTGGCTAAAAATGGATTCAAAATTCTCTTCATTAATATTGTCTGCTTTTATATTTTGATTAATTAATTCTCGATTTATTTCACTGTCGATATTAAATTCCCCAAGCTCATATTTCCGTTGATTAACCTTTCGATCAAATGATCCACCTAATAACACCACCTCATGACCTAATTGCTCCAAGATGGCAACTCTCTTTTCGATCTCCAAGCTCACTCCATCGGTACTGGCAATCTTATAATGGAAAATTCCAATCTTCATAAATTTTAAATAGAAACCAGGTTAACAATACAATCCTAGTTTGTTTTAGTGCCTCTTAAGTACACTCCCTGCCAAGGACGAAATACACTAGTAAATGTTTTTTCTTGAATTATTTCTCCATTCCTCGTCACTTTCCAGTCAAATGCTGCCTTTGCTCCATTGATCCGATGCTCTGTTTGCTTAACCTGACCTACTGGCAAGTTGGGATCGTCAATGTACAGATCATCAGCTGGCCTAATAACGTCCCACAGTCTTGGATTAGATATCTCTGCCACTCGACCATCTCCCGTCCCGTAGAACTCAACCTTGGCATATCTATTCTGTTCATCAAAAGTGGTTTGCATCAGAATATGACTTGAGGTGTCGTTCATGAATTTCAAATCTACGCTTGGGGGATAAACAGTTGCGTCAAGTCCA
>CAYUGO010000031.1:0-10680 GCA_964444295.1 uncultured Gammaproteobacteria bacterium
ATCGGGAATAGAATCCAGATCGCTATCTGTCTCCAAATCAAGCACATCACTTAACAAATTTTCAACTACATTTACTTCATCTTTTTTATCTTTATCAACCAGTGCCGGATTATTGCTTACCACAAACAACAACCCCAAAATAACCAAGACTACCACAATTCCCACTCCCATAGCTCCATACAAAAAATATTTCGTTAAACCATGTTTATGTACAATCTTCGGCGTAAACGCAGGCACGACCTTTTCTTCCACCACCGGTTTTACAGCCTCCGCAGATGCTTTCTCCTTGTCTCCATCCACCTCCCAAATTTTCGTTGATAACGACAACTCCTTTGCATTTTGAGATCTCTTCACAAAATGCCCTTCTATCTTTTGATCATCTTCGCTCATATATATCACTTTAGCTTATTTTTACATCACACTCTAGTTCTGGTGATTAACTACCATCGACTCCTCCACCCAATCCATCGCCTGCACAAAAGTATTACGATCATGAGTCACATATCTTCCTCGATTTTCTTCTTCCATGCCATACACCTCAGACAACATCATCTGCCAATACATTACATACACATAAGGCAAAATCACCGGCAAATTCTCTTTCCAGTCTAACTTCGGTCGAAAAAACAAATTACCTTCTAACAATCCAACAAACAACCCCATCGGTCTGCCAACGACCCCAATAGCTACCACTGATTTCAAAACCACCTTAGGCCATTCTGGCAATTTCTCCGGCATCATCTCAAATAACTCTCTAACATATTCTTCTTGAGATTTACCTTCATAATACTGTCTAAAAAAAGGCTCATTTTCTCCAACTGTAATATCTATTCCATCACACATCAAAATCTGTCCCTTATTCCTCCCACGAGCTGCAATTTGCCACTTCAAACTTACTACTTCTTCAATCGTTTTCATCATCGATGCTCTCTTGCCGACCTCAACTCCTTTCAGTACCTCAATTTGCCATTCTCGTTCTTGAGCCAATTTCGTTCTTTGATCAATCTTAAATTTATTTCCCGTCGCATAATAAATCACCGGTATCATATCTCCACTTTATCAGCACTTAGGATTATTTACATCGTACACTTACTCCATCCACACTGTGGACAACTCACACAACCATCTCTATAAATTGCCCCAGCTCCACATTCCTCACACACTACAGCATCACCACTGCCAGGTTTTATCGCTTGCACTCCGACGTTCTCAGCCTTTTCAGCTAAACTTACACTCTTAATTTCCTCGTCTTTTTTCAAACTCTTGGGCTTAGCCAAATTCAATACCTGATCCTGTTTACTGCCGTCCCGATAAATAGTTATTCCCTTACATCCCAACCGCCAAGCCTGCAAATAAGCATCTTTCACGTCTTCTACACTGGCTTCATTCCCAAAATTAATTGTTTTGCTAATTGAATTATCGAACCATTTTTGCCAGGCAGCTTGAATCTGCACATGCCATGTTGGTTTAATCTCATGAGTCGTTACAAAAACTTTATATATCCACTCAGGCAAACCCCTAACTCCATGCAAACCCTCCTCTGCTACTACAGTCAACAAATCATCTACTGACAATACCTTCCCTCCATTACTTCTTGTAACTTTCTTCAAATCTACACTGTTAACCGCTTTTTCAAAAACAGGATCCACAATCATAAACTCACGTGTAGGCTTATTATCTCTATTATCCTCATTAAAAACTCGCTTCAAAGTTACCAACGAAAACACTGGTTCAATTCCACTTGAAGTATTAGCTAACATGCTAATTGTTCCTGTAGGCGCAATCATCGTCAGCGCACAATTGCGATACCGCTCTGCACTTCCCGCATACACCGAAATGTCAAAATGAGGAAACACGCCTCTAATCCGAGCCAGCTCCAAACTCATCTCCTCAGCATTCTTTTGGATGAACTTAGCAATTCTACCTGCCAAACTCACCGCTTCCTTAGAATTATAAGGAATCTTCATCATATAAAGCATGTGCGCAAACCCCATCACCCCAAGTCCTATCCTCCTGTTTCCATTTTTGACCATATCTTCAATCTCTTTAAGCGCATATGTATTCACCTCAATCATGTTATCCAAAAATCTAATTCCTACTTTCACCGAACGCGCCAAATCATCCCAGTCAATCTCATACTTTTGATCTCCGTTATCATTTTTATTAATCAAATGATTGTGCAAAATAATACTCGTTAAATTACATGATTCATAAGGCAACAATGGAATCTCTCCGCATGGATTTGTCGCATTCAGAGCTCCCAACGTCGGCGTCGGATTGTCATCCTCCAACCTATCCAAAAATGCCAATCCCGGATCTCCTCCGATCCAAGCATGTTCTACAATTGTCTGAAACAAACGCTTAGCACTAACCTTGCGAACTGTTTCTCCAGTTCGCGGATTCACTAAATTCCACATTTTATCTTCTAACACCGCTTCCATAAATTCATCCGTTACTCCCACGCTAATATTAAAATTCTTTATCGTCCCATCTTCATCCTTCATAGTAATAAATTCTTCAATATCAGGATGATCAATATTTAAAATTGCAATATTTGCTCCCTGTCTTTTGGCACCTTGCAAGATCTGACCCAAAACTGCCGAATACGCTTTTATAAAACCTACAGGCCCAGTTGCTGCTCCAGGCACATTTCGTACCTTATCTCCTTGAGGTCTAATTTTACTAAAATTAAATCCTGTTCCCCCATTATTTTTATGTACCACGGCTGCATCTCCTAAAGTCTTAAAAATCCTTGCAATGTTATCCTCGATCGGCAACACAAAACAACTTGACAACTGACCAGTACCTCCCGGATTGCCTGCCTCAAACATCGCCTTCCCTGCACACGTGAATTTCCAATTAATCAGTCGCTCATAAAAAGCACCCGTAGTTTCATCATACTCACCATTATTCGACCAATTAAGTTCTGCCTTAGCCATATGCCTTGCCACTCGCCAAAACATTTCTCCTAAGCTTTCAATTACTTCACCTTTCATATTAGTTCGCAAATAACGCTTCCGCGCAATTTCCATGCCCATCTCCGAAATCTCAGGTTCTACAATTTCTTTATTATGCTTGTCCTTTTGATGCTTCCTTTCTCCAAACAAAATATAATACTTTGCAGTTTGAAAAAAACCACCCCTAGCCATTGCTGGCTCAACAATATCTCTAATCTGAGCACTGCTTATTTCACTTGTTTCCAACTTATCTAATGTTTCTTTTATTTCCTTCAATATTTTCTTTGCTTCCTTCTCCCCATATTCCTTAGTATCTTTACCCGCTTTCACCACACTCTTAACTACCTTGTCCCATTCGAACTTAACTCTCTTGCCTGACCTTTTCAATACAAATTCAATATCTCTATCTTCTACAGTTTTTGAAATTTGTTTCATCATAGCAACCATACAAAGTCATCTAACCATTGGTCAATATCCAAAAATTAACACTGTGCAAATCCACAGCTATAGCATTTGGCACAACCTTCTTCATGTACTAAACTAGCTGTCCCACATTCAGGACAGATATCTCCAACTGACCTCTCTTCCACCTCCACCTCTTCTAACGGCACTCCACTCCCATCAATAGTCAACTGAACTTGAGTTTCATTATTTAAACTACCCTTTTTATTATCCAATTCTCCATCCCCTGATCCGATAAAACCCATATCAATAGCCAAAGCCTTAGCCAAAGCATCAGGCAAAGACGTCACCTTGCTATGACCAAATCCAACAGGTCTCATCCCTCCGATTCCTTTCAATTGGTCAATCACTAACTCTGCCCGTTCTTTGGAAGTTAATCCAACTGCAGACTTCAAATACTTAGAAATAATTCGTCCTAATGCCTCAGCCATAGCTTGTACATCTGATCCTGCCCGACCAATATTTATAAACAACTCTATTGGAGATCCATTCTCATCCCGATTAACCGTAATCCATGCCGTTCCCACAGGCGTCTTCAATTTATACGTCCTACCAGACATAACCATCGGTCGAGTCCACTGTTTCACTTGAGCAACTTCTTTATCCTTACTCACTACTACCTCTTTATTGACCTTGCTTTCCTCTCTTATCAATGTCCCTTCTCTTGATCCATCTCTCATGTACGACACACCCTTACATCCCAATTCAAAAGCCAAAGTATATAATTTCTTCACATCTTCCACGCTATGGGAATTAGGAGCATTAACTGTTTTACTAATTGAAGAGTCAGTATATTTCTGAATTAATGCCTGAATCTTTACGTGTTCTTCAGGGCTCAAATCATCAGCTACAGTAAAATAATCCGGTATACTTTCTTTACTATTTTCTTTAATCCATTTCTCATACAACGGATGATACATCGTTCGAGTTCCCAATCTATCTTTTTGAGTATACGAAAACGAAAACACTGGCTCTATACCGCTAGAAACTCCAGCCAAAAGCGAAATCTTGCCGGTCGGAGCTTGAGTCAATAACAATGCATTTCTAATTCCCTGACTCCGAATCTTCTCCCTAATTTCAACCGGCATTGTCTTCATAAAACCACTTTGTAAATAAAGTTCACTATTAAACATCGCAAAGCTTCCCTTCTCACTCGCCAAATCAGCCGAAGTTTCATAAGCCACATCTCTCATTAATTTATAAATCTTCTCAACTATCTCCAACGATTCCTCAGATCCATATCTTACTTTCATTTTGATCAGTGCATCTGCCAACCCCGTTGTCCCCAATCCAACTCGTCTCTCCCTTTTTTGAGTTTTTTCTATCGATTTATACAAATATTTCTCAGCATCAACCGCATTATCCAAAAACCTCACCCCAATTGCTGTTACTCTAGCAAGTTCCTCATAATCCAACCTACCTTCATCACTCACAAATGCCGCCAAATTTACACTACTCAAATTACATACCCCCCAAGCAGGCAAGCCTTGCTCTCCACATGGATTTGTAGCGATATTCTTCTCGAAATACCAGGTATTGTTCATCGTATTGTATCGATCCATAAACACTACTCCAGGCTCAGCACTCGCCCATGCCGACTCGCAAATCTTATCCCACAACTCTCTTGCCTTAATCGTTTTATATACAATCACACCATAGCCCTTAGCTCTCCAGTCTTCAATGTCACCTCTCCACTCCGACTTGTAATTCGCATCATCGCAATCAGCAAAAACCAAATCCCAATCTTCATCATTCTTCACGGCTTCCATAAATTTATCCGACACACAAACACTCAAATTTGCCCCCAAAATCTTATTCTGATCTTTCTTTACATTTATGAATTCTTCAATGTCAGGATGCCAATCCCAAAGCATTATCATCAAAGCACCTCTCCTCGTCCCCCCTTGTTGAATAATATCATGAGCCGCCACCGAATAAAGATTAGCCCAACTTACCGCTCCACTACTCGTCCCATTAACAGTCTTAACATATGAACCCCTTGGCCGTAATGATGACAAATTAAATCCAACTCCTCCTCCTCGAGCACTTATCTCAGTCATATGCTCAAGTGTTTTGATTATTCCTTTACGTGAATCAATTGGACTGGGAATCACAAAACAATTTATCATCGTTGAATCCAATCCTGTGCCGGCTGTCGTCAAAAATCTCCCTGCAGGCAAAAATCTAAAATCCTCCATCGCGCCATAAAACTTTTCCTCCCATTCCTGCCTTAGTTCAATTGTTTTTTCAACTTGCGCTACTCCCCATGCTACTCGTCTCCACATTTGTTCCACAAATTTTTCGCGAATCTCACCTTTATCATCTTTCATCGAATACCGATCCAAAAATAACTTCTGTCTAATTCCCTCAAGTTCAGTACCCTGATCCATCGGCACGAAATGGGCTTGTGTTCTCCAACTCTCATCACTTCTTTCACTCACAACTTCATTTTGCGAACTTATATTTCTCGAATTAAAAATCTCCTTCTTTACTCCGCCACTTCCATTATCTTGCCTATCCAAATTACTTCTATTCCTTTTCCAA
This sequence comes from uncultured Gammaproteobacteria bacterium, assembly GCA_964444295.1. Lineage (GTDB taxonomy): Bacteria > Patescibacteriota > Microgenomatia > CAYXHB01 > CAYXHB01 > CAYXHB01. The sequence goes on from CAYUGO010000031.1 coordinate 5,964, forward strand.
TTGCGGTTACGAGTATAAGTTTGATTAGCCATGTATTAATTTTTATAAACAATTTTTATTCCAATTCCTTATCAATTATTTTTCCAAAATCAGCCAACGTCTCAAAAGCCAAATAAACACTGGCAAATCTCAGCCAAGCCACTCTATCTATTTTTTTCAATCTTCGCAAGACTGATTTTCCAATCACTCGCGATGGCACTTCCCCTAAACTACTTTTCATTAATTCTCGCTCTACGCGATACACCAATTCATCAATTTGATCACTTTTCACTGGCCTTTTACTACAAGCAGCTCTCACTCCTTCAATTAATTTATTTCTGTCAAACTGCTCCCGTCGTCCATCTTTCTTAACCACCTGCAGAACAGGACCTTCAATCCTCTCATAAGTTGTAAATCTCTTACTACACACCAAACAATCACGCCGTCTGCGAATACAATTACCACCTTCAGACATACGTGACTCAAGTACAGTAGTTTGATCTCTATCACAAAAAGGGCATCTCATAAAAATTGTTTAATTGTAAAAAATGCGTTGCTCTTTATGTATACATCCACTATCCATAGCGGTGTCAATATCCAATATCCACTAAATATAAAAACCTACTCTTCTATCTTACCTATCCACATATCTACCAACTCCTGTTGAGCAACCAGCCTCCCCCTCAAATCATCAGGGACCACCTTTTCCATTGCGGATATTACTTTCAAATATTCCTCCATACTCCACGCCAACTCCATTTTCCATTGCCCCTCAATTACTCCTCCTTTATCCTGTGCTCGATGCAAATACATTACAGATCTCTCCACACTTGCGATTGACTCAGCCGGCAACCCCAAAGACATTAAATCCAAACTGTACTTCAACCTCGTTTGACCGATTTTTAACAATCTCCTTGCTTGTTCATGCTCATCATTCGTACTTCTCCACCACCACCACTCGCTCGCAGTCGACAAATAATATCCCGCACTTCCCCATTTACCCCGAGAAATCAAATCACCCTCATCCTCCATTTTAATAACTCCATTCATCATCCCTCCAGTCTTTGGAACCACCATCAGTAAATGTAATTTCCACAACGTTATCCCCAAAATCAAAAATCCCATTCCAATCCAAACTACCGCCCAAACACTCCACACAATCTTTCTGTCCATGAGTATTTTAGTATATCATTCCAAACCCTGTACAATATAACCATGAGTTCCAAATCATCCAATTCCAAAATCAATTCACTCAAAAACAAATTCACCAAGCGGAAATACCAAATCATTATCGCAATAATTTTATTGCTCATTATTGGCCTCTTATCCCTCTATCTCCTAATTCTTCGCGAACTCCCGTCCCCGCGCAATCTAGCCAACTCACCCTTTGCTGTATCCACCAAAATATATGATCGTAACGACAAATTACTCTATGAAATTTTTGCTGACCAAAATCGCACCCCTATTAGTCTTGACCAACTCCCTCCTTACGTCAAACAAGCCACTATTGCCATCGAAGATCGTGATTTTTATAAGCATCAAGGCTTTGCTCTCTCAGGTATTGGCCGAGCCATCATTAACAACACCTTATACATCTTCTGCCAGTTACCCCTAACCGACTGCCAAATTAATCTTCAAGGCGGCTCTACAATAACTCAACAATTAGTCAAAAACGCCCTTCTCACTCCAGAACAAACACTCCAGCGCAAACTTCGAGAACTAGTCCTTACTTTCTTTGTCGAACTTCTCTATTCCAAAGACCAAATCCTCGAAATGTACCTAAACCAAATTCCCTACGGGGGCACATCCTACGGGCTAGAGGCTGCCAGCCAAACTTACTTTGGCATCAAAGCCCAAGATCTTACTCTAGCTCAAAGCGCTATCCTTGCTGGCCTACCAGTTGCTCCAACCCGCTACTCACCTTTTGGATCTAATCCCGAAAAATACAAAGAACGCCAACAAGCAGTTCTCCGTCGCATGGTCGAAGATAACTACATCACCCAAGACCAATCACAGGCAGCTCTCGATGAACCCGTAACTTTTGCCAATCCTGCCAATTTAATCCATGCCCCACACTTTGTCCTCTGGGTCAAAGAACTCCTTGTCGACCAATACGGGTCCAAAAAAGTCGAAACCGGCGGCCTACGAGTCAAAACCAGCCTTGATTTAGATCTACAAGACATTACTCAAGCCAGCTTATCAGCTGAAATAAATACACTCCAAAAATCCAACGTCACCAATGGCGCTGCCCTTATAACTAATCCTCTAACAGGAGAAATTCTTACTATGATCGGCTCAACCGATTACTATAACAACCAAATCAGCGGTAAATTCAACGTCCCTCTAAGCTACCGTCAACCAGGTTCAAGCATCAAACCTCTCAACTATACTCAAGCCTTTTACCAACACAATCTCAGCCCCGGTAGTATCATCTCTGATCTGCCTACTTGTTTCCAAGAGCCTCCACTCCCAAGCTATTGTCCCCAAAACTATGACGGATCATTTCATGGTGCCGTCTCCATTCGCAGAGCACTTGCCAATTCCTACAATATCCCCGCCGTCAAATTACTTGCCCTCAATGGAGTTACCAACTTCATAGATTTCTCACACAAAATGGGAATTACAGGCTGGGATGATCCTAGTCGTTACGGACTATCACTCACTCTAGGAGGTGGCGAAGTTCGCATGATTGACATGGCTGTAGCCTATGGAACTCTTTCTAATCTTGGAGTCAAAGTTCCACTCCATCCTATTCTTGAAATTAGCGACTACCAAAACCAAACCCTCTACCAACTCAATTGCCAACCCGCCAACATTGAATCTTTAGTCAAAGATAATAGCGAATCACAATTCTCATCTGGCTGCCAAGCCACTCGAGTCATTCCCCCAGGTCCACCATACTTAACCACACACATTCTTACTGACCAAAACGCCCGTGCTAGTACTTTTGGATCAACTCTTAATATTCCAGGAAGACCAGACGTGGCTGTTAAAACCGGCACCACCAACCAACTTCATGACAACTGGACTATCGGATACACACATACTCGTCTTACTGCAGTTTGGGTAGGCAACAACGACAACAGCGCCATGTCCCGCATTGCCTCAGGCATTACAGGAGCTGCGCCAATCTGGCGTTCACTCATGAAACAAGCTTTAATCGATCAACCTCGCGTTCAGCTCAACCCTCCGGAAGGTATTCTCGGCACTCAGATTTGTTCACTCACTGGCATGTTGCCTGTAGATAATTGTCCCACTACTTTTGACCTCTTCCCCAAAGAAGGGCTTCCCACCTCTGCCAATCAAATAACTCGTCAATGGCCCATAGACACTACCACCCAAAGCCCATCCAAAACCAACACGCCACCAGAACAAGTCCAAATGATGGACAAACAAATAGTTTTTGACATCTTAGGTAGCCCAATATGTATTGATTGCGAACTCAAAGATCAATCACAATACATCAAGTATCCTATCCTTACTCCAACTCCCATAGAAAAAAACATTTTCAACTAGTACCATTAACATATGCCCAAATCCCGCCCATATCAATTTCCCTTTCGCAACTTCATTACCATAATTAGCATCATCACCACCCTCGCCACTATCTATGCGTTTGCACCTTTTATCCCTCATTCAATCACTCCTACCGCTACCGTTAATCTTCCATATCTTAACTCTCAACCTAGTAACTTATCTATCCAACTCCCTACTCGTACTCTTAATCCCTACACCACGCCCCAAGAGCCTCTCGATGACAGGCTAACTTTCCACTCTCTCCAAACCCAAAACCAAAACCTCTACCTTGTTCAATTCAAACAAACCGTAACTCTTTCTGATCTCTCAGTCCTAGCATATTTCCCCACTAATACATACCTCATTCGATCTAATCCAAATCAAATCAGAAAACTCGCCCTAAACCCACTAACTAATTTCATCGATTACTACGTACCTGAATACAAACTCACTGACCAATTAATTACCAATCTCCCGATTCAAGATACTCAAAAAATAATCAATCTAACCATTACCATCGACCCCACTCAAAGCCAAGACAGCTTGACACAACAAATCTTGAATATTGACCCCCAAGCCACAATCCAACCCGACAGCAACTCCTCTCTCCTTACAATTTTTCAAATCCAAATCAATGAATCAAACATTATCGAGCTAGCCCGTCTCCCACAAATTATCCTAATTCAATAACCAAACCTGATTTGAATATATAAACTATAATTCATATTAGATGACCAAACCCAAACTCTATTTAATAATTTTTTTATTAAGCCTATCGATTATCATAGTTTCTTTAATTATTAAAACAAAAATTCGCCCAACCACGCAGCCACCCTCCCCTCTTGGCACCCCTATCGAAATTACTCCTCAAGGCAAATCAGATTATCAAGTTATCGGCTTTCTTCCCTACTGGCAATTATCCGCTATTCCTTACATTCAAACTTCCCTCCTCACTCAACTAGCATATTTTGGAGTTAACATTGACGATAATGGCCTGGTACAAACCCACCTTGATGACAAAACCAAAGAACTCGGACTGCATCGCATCTCTAGTGATCCAATTACTAACATCCTTAACAAACAACACGCAGCCAATGGCCAAAATACCCTCGTAATCAGAGCTATGTCCACCCAAAGCATCACCGCTGCAATTGATAACCAAAATACCCTTATCCCGGAACTGATAAATATCAAAAACAAATATAATTTTGACAACCTCAAC
>CAYUGO010000032.1:0-10448 GCA_964444295.1 uncultured Gammaproteobacteria bacterium
ATTGAATACTACAAAAGTAAGATGTTTCATTTGAAGCCTTCAGCTCAAAAGAATATTTTGAACAATAGTAGGAAACGTGGTAAAACACAGCCTCGTAGGAGTAAATAAATTATATGTCTTTGATCGATACGCTTAGTAGTGACATGCGACAGGCAATGAAGGCTGGTAATAAGCCATTGCTTGGGGTGTTACGGTTGTTGGTGAGTGAATTGAAGTATCGATTGATTGATAAAAGTGAGTTGAGTAGGGATGATGAGATAACGTTTCTAATGTCTGAGGTGAAGAAGCGTAGAGATTCTATGGAAGCCTATAAAAATGTTAGTACAGAAAGATTTGATGCCGAAAAAGACGAATTGCGAGTAATAGAAACATACTTGCCAGCACAGTTGAGTGATGATGAGATATTAGAAGTAGTGGAATCAGTGATGAGTGATAATCCAAGTTTGGCTATGGGGCCGCTTATGGGCAAGGTTTTGGGTCAGATTAAACAAAATGGAGATGTGGTGGATGGGTCGAGAGTGAAGTTAGTTGTGGAGAAACTATTAAAGTAAGGGAATATCTATGTATAGTATTGATATAAAAAGTGATAGTAGATATCCTATTGATAGGGATAGAATCCGGGGAGCGATTGAGGATGTGTTACTAAAGGAAGGATTGAAGAGTGAGGTGGAAGTAAGTGTGTTTGTGGTGGGGAAACGCAAAATGCATGGGTTAAATTTGCAATGGCGGGGTTTGGATTATGCGACAAATGTGTTGTCTTTTTGTCAGAATGAAACCAAAGAAGGAAGTGATGAGTATGCTTATCCTGATAATCAAGTTTTGTATTTGGGAGATGTAGTGGTGTGTTATCCTGTGGCTCGAGAGCAGGCACGTGAGTCTTGGCTGATGGTCGATGATTGGATTGAGACTCTAGTTCGCCATAGCATGGAGCATTTGTTAGGCAGACATCATGTATAAAATATTGATATAATTTCTTTAGTGAATAGCTTCACGAAGGTTGGTTTAATAGTGTTTATTAGTTCCGTGGTAATGATTGGAGTATATGTGTTTCTGGTTCGTCGTGAAGTTAAAGATGGCAGTAATAGATATTATGTGAGTGAAGAAGAATGTGAGAAAGTTAATTATGGAAGTTGTAAATGTATGGTTACTAATATTGACACTGAAATGTGTGTGGGTTGGGCACCAGGAATTTAGTTAGAATTCTTGCATTATTGGTGGGTGGCAGTTAGATTAAGAACAATGGCTTTTTATCTTAAATATCGACCTCAACTAATTAGTGAACTTGATTTGCCGGAAGTACGAGATTCGCTGCTTGGTTTGCTGAAGTCAAAATCTTTGCCACATGCATTGTTATTTACCGGAATTCGAGGGACGGGAAAGACAAGTAGTGCGCGAATTTGGGCAAAAGCGATTAATTGCGAGAATCGAGGGAAGGATTATGAACCTTGTAACAAATGTTCTAATTGTGAGTCGATTACCAGCGGACGAAGTGTGGATGTGGTGGAGATGGATGCTGCCTCGAATCGTAAAATTGATGATATTCGTGATTTGCGGGAGAAAATCAGGTTGGCTCCGACGTCGTTGAAGTACAAGATTTATATTATTGATGAGGTGCATATGTTGACGAATGAAGCGTTTAATGCGTTACTTAAGACTTTGGAGGAACCGCCGGCAAATGTTTTGTTTGTGTTATGCACGACTGAAACAGATAAGTTGCCAGCTACGATCGTGTCGCGATGTGTAAGAGTAAATTTCCGGATGGCAGGAAGGGAGGAAATAGCTAATTCTTTAACTCGAGTGGCTAAAGGAGAGAAAATAAATATTGATAAAGAAGGTATTAATTTGGTGGCGGATTTGGGCGAGGGAAGTTTCCGGGATGCAACCAAGATGTTGGAAGAGATTGCTTGGATGGAGGGCAAGATTACCAAAGAAAGGGTCGAAGAATTTTTCCATATAGTTGGCGGAGAGATGGAGACTTTGGGGCAGTTGCTTAATAAAAAAGATGGATTGGGGATAATGAGTTTCGTGGAGTCTAGAGCTAGTGGCGGAGGGGATATAAAGTTATTGGCAGGCAGGATTTTGGATTATTTGCACGAAGAATGGAAAAAAGCATTAGCAGGGAAAAGTAGTTTGGATTATAGTGCTGGAGAAATTGGCAGTTTGATTGATCGAGTGGATGAGTATTGGTGGAGATTTAATACGGCGCTTAAGGCACAGTTACCTTTGGAATTAGCTCTTATTAGTTGGTTGGAGAATCAGGGTGGCGATGGTAATAAAAAAATGGAGGGAAAGAAAACAGAAGTTAAGTCTGAAATTAAACCTGAATTAAAAGTGCAGGTGCAAGAAGTTGAGACTCCAATGGTGTCTAAAGAGATAAAAGTTGAAGTTAAAGAAAATCAACCCAAAGCTAGCATTCTTGATTCAACGTCAAGTGATACGAGCGTAGAAAGTATTGTGTTAGTTTGGGATGAAATTCTTGGAAATGTAAGGCAACGCAATATTTCAGTAGAGGCTTTTTTGCGGGCAGCAAGACCTGTGAGGTTGTTTAACAATAGGTTAATTTTGGAACTGGCTTATTCGTTCCATCGGGATAAGTTGTTAGAAGAAGCGAATCGGCGGTTAGTGGAAGAAGTAGTGAGTAATTTGGTAGGGTTAAATTTAGGAATTGAATGTGAGTTGAACACAAAGCCAAGTGTTTCAATTAAAGATAAGGCGATGGATACTAAGCCTGCATTTGTGCCGTCAGCTCCGCGGAGTGTAGCGAGCGAAAATGTGACGAGTGTTAAGAAGTATGGTGGGGGATTTGGCCGTAGAACTATATCTACTCAGTCTCCAGTGCCGACGGAGGAAGATGATGCTTTGGTGGAGTTTGCGGAGGATTTGTTTGGGAAGTGAGGGATTTTGGGATAAGTTGTGGACTAATGGGTTATGGCAGTTAAAATCAATGTAGAAAAAAGAGATTCAAAAATAGTAGGGGGTATGGCTGAGGCTGAAGTGAGAGGCGATAGATTTTTGGTTTCATCTTTGGATTTAGAATTAAGAAATAGATCTAGAGGTGGGAATCGAGTAGATTTTCAACCGACTCAAAGGAGAGGAAATGGTTTCCGGGGGACTATCGCTCGTGAATGGGGAGAGATACTGGATTAAAAAAGAATATTAAGTGAGGGATTTTGGTTAATAAAGTGGACATATTGGGTGAATGAGTACAATACCTGAGAGGCATCGAAATAGAGGAAATCTTTTGAACCCATTGAAATATGGATTTAGACCAACTAGGTTGCGAGTGGAAGCTCATCAAGGACAGAATGGTGGAGAAAGGATTGACGTGCAATTTGCAAGTCAAGATGATGGAAGAATAAGAGTAGATAATTTTCCGGTGAGAGTTCCAGTTGAAATTAGTGCTGATGACTAATACAATAGGCTAATATGTTGGATAAGTTGAAACAAGCGGGTCAGATGGCTAAGGCCATGAATGAAGCGCGCAAATTGCAAAAAGCACTAGAAGGAGAAAAAGTGGAGATTGAAGATAATGGAGTTAAAGTGGTGGTTAACGGAGTGCCAAGAATTTTGGATTTTTCGGTGAATGGGGTAAGTAATAAGGCTGTAATTGATGTTTTGAATAAAGCGATTGAGAAGGCGCAGATGGCTTATGCTACGAAGATGCGGGAGATGCCTGGGATTGAAGATATGATGAAAAACTTCATGAAATAATTAATTTGGTGATCGGGCATATAATATATCTATGAGTCATGAACCTGATAGTAATTTGGGAGGATTTGTAAAAAATATTGCGAAGGATGTGGTGAGCGATTTGGTGTCAATTCCTAAAGAAGCTGCGAGACAAGCAGTCGGGTTGCCAAGTGACAATTTGCATCATGAGTTGGGGGGTAGAAATGAAGTGGCAAATCATGATGAAATTAGAATCCGAGATGATCAGGGTGTGACTTTGAATGAGAAAAGTGACAATATACAAGAGTCTAGAGTTAATGATAATGGTAATCATCAAGATAAGGAAGTCGAGCGAACATTAATTTATCAGGATGTTTCGGGTGATGAGGTAGCCAAGGAACAAAAAACTCAATCTGCGTCGGTAGCTCATCCTGTGGGTGGTTCAAGTGATTTAATGAAAGAAAAAATACATGTTGAGACTCCAGAAATTCATATGTCTGCTCAAAAGAAGGAAACAAAAGTTAGTGATGGAGAGATTGCTCCAAATGAAGATAAAGATGAAGTTTATGAGTTGTTATATAAAGCTGTGTGGCAAGGATATGGAGCATGAGTGAGATTTTACTAATTTGGTAAATGGTTTTATGATGGTTAGGTTATGAAGACACCCAGAAGTATTTTGCGAGTGAGTGAATCTTTTGAACGATTGCCTGGGATTGGGTCAAAGACTGCTTCGAGATTGGCTTATTACTTGCTTCGTGTGCCTCAGACACAGTTGGATCAGTTTGCGAGTGCAGTAATTTCTCTCAAGAAAGATACTCATTTGTGTAGTGAGTGTATGAATTTGGACGAAAATGATCCGTGTAGTATTTGTACTAATAAAGGGCGAGAGAGGAGTGTAATTTGTGTGGTGGAGCAACCATTGGATATTTTGGCGATTGAGACGACAGGAGTTTATAAAGGACTTTATCATGTGTTACATGGAGTGATTGCTCCTTTGGATCATATTGGACCTGATGAAATTTATATTGCTCAGTTATTAGAACGAGTACGGGACGGGATGGATGAAATAATTCTGGCGTTGAATCCGACGATGGAAGGCGAGGCGACAGCTCTTTATATTCGCCAAGAAATTGAAAAAATTGGAAATAAGGATTTGGTGATAACTCGGCTGGCTCAAGGATTGCCTCTGGGTGGAGATGTGGAGTATGCGGATAGTATTACTCTAGGGCGAGCGCTTGAGGGAAGACGTGGTTATTAGTGTGGTATAATGCGTTGATTATGAGTAAAGAAGTTAAAAATTCGGGACTTCCTGAGAATGGTAAAACAAGGAGAAGTTCGGTGACTGGCTTGAATGAGCGAGTTTATCCTGCGGTTGATAGTTCGTCAGATTTTTGGGAAAGTGTTTTGCAAAATCAAGTGGTATCTTTGCCCGAGACTGAAGAAAAAGTATTTGATGGAAAGACGTATACGTTTGTGAAGAGTCCATATGCAGGAGTAGAGGTGGATTATAGTGAAGTTCAAACTACTTGGGAGAGAATTGGTGGGCGACCAAGTAATGAGGAGATATTAGAAAAGACAGTGAGAGATAGAGATGGCGGACGAGTGGCTTTTAATCCCGAGACTTTTAGAATAGAAGCAGAAAATCCTGGATTTCATTCTCGGTGTGCATCGAATGGTAGAGCTAAGTAGTAATGTGTATTGGATATAGACATTTTGGACTTTTTGAGCCAAAATAAGGGGCAATCATGAAAGGAGGTGATTGTTAATGGCAAATAGACAAGAAAGACTGAGTGCTACAGATATAATTGCACGACGAGTGGAGGAATCTTTGGATGCAGGTTTATATAGTAGAACGGTTAAAAATGCGACTGTTGGTTTGGATGGGGTAACATTGAGAGGTGCTAAAGGTGAAAGGTTTGGGACATTGAGGCCAACCGTTGAGAGTGGAGAAGTAATTTTTAATTCAGATCCTGGGATGAGAAGACAGAGATAAGTGTCTTTTGATTTAGATAGAAAGGAGGCTATGCCTCCTTTGCGGTAAATTTTGGATAATGTGGTAGATTAGTAGTATGAGTGATGGAAGTAATGGGTTAGGAGATATCGCTAAGGACTTCGTTAATCAAATAGGTGATTTGCCTAAGGAGATTATAAGTGAAGTGTCAGATCAAGTTATGGGAACCGATTCTGGACAAAAGGCAGTTGAGCAGGGGCAATCGGATGGAAATACGCCAATGAGTGCAAATAAAAGTCAAAACGATATAGCAAGTGAAGCTCGAGCTAGTGAGTTGCGGATGAAATTAAAATCAATGATTGAAGGTGAGATTGATCAACATCATCAGGAGAGATTAACAAATGAAAAACAAAGAGATGAGGACTGGGAAGCTCGGATGGCACAAGATGAACAGCGAGAGCAAGCAGAAAAGGTTCAAGCTCAGGATCGAGTGGCGCAGATGATTTATCAAGAGAGAGCTGGATCTGGAGAAACTGGTAAGAGGAAAGGATAAGTTTGACAAAGAAGGGTTAATCACTAACAATAGCGGTTAATTAGTGGGATTTTTGTGTCACAATGATTAGTATTATGAAAATTAGTAAATTGGATTTATCTAAGATTAGAGACAAGAAGATTTTGGTGTTTGGTGTGCACGGAGACGATTGGTTAGGAATTAGCGGAACATTGGATGTATTGGCAGATAATAATGAGGTGGTTGGAGTGGTAAGTAGTGATGGGCGAATGAGCGGTCATGGGTTTGAGTTAAAAGGAGATGAATTGGTAAATAAAAGAATGGAAGAAACGCGTAAATATGCCCAAAAGTTAGGCTTGGATAAATGTTTATTTTGGATGTATCCAGATTGGGATTTGGTTAATCGTAAAAATCATATAACCAAGAAAATTGTTAAATTAATGCTTAAAGAAAGACCAGATATAGTTATAAGTTTAGATCCATGGGGGAAATATGAAGGTTATGAAATGAGTGACACTCGAACTTTAGCGTGGTTGGTGATGGAGGGAATTAAGCTGGCTACGAGTCCTCGCTGGGTGCAATTGCACCGATTGGGAAGACGAATGCTGCAACCTGAGCCACAAATGTGGTTGATGAATCCGGCTGAGGCCAATGGTGGAGTTGAGATAAAGGAGGAAATTGATCTTATTAGTTTTATAGACTCTTTTGAGTTTAAGTTTGATGAATATGTGTCTAAGGATGAATTTGTGAAGAATTTGGAAGAAAAATATCTGATTAATGGCAAGTTACTGAATGTTAGTAAGGCTGAAGTTTGGCGGATTATGAATTACCAAAATGAGTGGAACGAAGATAAGTAAATATGAGATTGTTTAATTCATTAAGTCGCAAAGTTGAGGAACTGGAAATAATTGATAAACAGGTGGGTGTTTATACTTGTGGACCGACAGTTTATAGTTATGTGACAATTGGGAATTGGCGAACTTATACTTTGGGGGATTTGATCGTGCGAGTTTTGAAAATGAATGGATATGAAGTTAATTATGTGATGAATATTACGGACGTGGGACATTTGACAGGGGATAATCTGGGGGATGCAGATACGGGTGAGGATCGATTAGAAAAAGCAGCCAGTAAAGAAGGCAAAACTGCCTGGGAAATAGCTGCGCATTATACGAATGATTTCTTGTATTGGTATAAGCAGCTGAATTTGAATTTGCCGAGTGTTTTTTGTAAGGCGACAGACCACATACAAGAACAAATTGAGTTAGTAGAGAAACTTGAGACACGAGGTTTAACTTATCAAATAAATGATGGAATATATTTCGACGTTGAGAAATATGAAGGATTGGGATTTAGTTATGGAGAATTATCGACATTGGATCAAATTCAAGCAGGGGCTCGGGTAGAAATAAATGAAGAGAAAAGAAATGTGCGCGATTTTGCGTTATGGAAATTTTCGCAGGTAGAAGAAAAAAGGCAAATGGAATGGGATAGTCCTTGGGGAAAAGGATTTCCTGGCTGGCATATTGAGTGTAGTGCAATGAGTATGAAGTATTTGGGAGTGCAGTTTGAGATCCATGTGGGAGGAGAAGATTTGCGAAGTACTCATCATCCGAATGAAATTGCTCAATCGCAGGGAGCAAATGACAAGAGTCCTTTTGTAAAGTATTGGGTGCATGGAGCATTTCTTCTAGTGGATGGTGGACGAATGGGGAAAAGTTTGGGGAATGCGTATAATTTGGCAGATGTTGTTGAGAAAGGTTTTGATCCGTTGGCTTTGCGTTATTTTTATTTTACGGGTCATTATCGTAAGCAACTTAATTTTAGTTGGGAAGGGCTGGGAGCTGCAGCGACAACTTTGCGGAATTTGGTTAATTTTTATTTAGATAAAAAGGAAATTGTTTTTGGTTCAGAACAAAGTATTCGAGATTATGAGAAGTATAAGAAGTATTTATTAGGTGTTAAAGATGGTTTGCCGGGTTCTGTTCAAACTAAATTATATTTGGAAAATTTCATGAAAGCTTTGAATGATGATTTAAATATGCCAGAGGCTTTGAGTGTGATTTGGAAATTAATTCGTGATAAGTCGCTAGTTGATAATCCAAAAGCATTGCCTGAGATTTTGGCAATTATTGAATATTGGGATGAGAAAATCTTGGGTTTTAATTTGGCGGTTCAAACAAGAGCCGTAGTAGATTTGAAGGTTGAAGTGAAAGAGTTGGTTGCGGTGCGTGATGAGGCACGAGCTGATAAGGATTGGCAAAAATCGGATCAAATTAGAGATCAATTAGTGGAACTAGGATACGAGGTAGAGGATGGAGTTGAGGGAACGAGAGTGGTTAAGAGATAGTTTGGGATGATTGGAGATTGCGGTAGAAATTGAGGGTGTCTTCTAATGTTTGAGAGATGGGAATTGTAGGTTGCCAGTTGGTGGCTTGGCGGAATTTGGTACTGTTGCCGATGGCGATGGGAGTATCTACGGGGCGGAGTTTGGCGGGATCCTGGTGGATGGTTAGGGCTGATGGAGAAAGATTGACAAGTAGGTCAAGCATGGATTGGATGGTGATGCCACGGTCGCTTGAGACGTTGTAAACTTCTCCTTTGGGTAAATCAGAAGTAAGTGCAAGATGGTAAGCTTGAACCATGTCGCGGACATCTGTGTAATCGCGAGTGGCAGTAAGATTACCAACTGATATTTGATCGATTGAATGTGTTTGCTCGATTTTGGCAATTTGGGACGCCATATCAGGAACGAAGAAACCTGTGTTTTGGCCTGGTCCAGTGTGTGGGAACGGACGAAGCATAATGACGTTGAGATTTTGGCTGTGGGCAAATTGATAACTGAGTCGATCTGCTGATAGTTTGCTTACAGCATAGAAATTGGTGGGGTTGAGGCTTGAGGTTTCGTCGATATGTGAAGGATTATTGGTTTGGCCATAGACGTCTGAAGAGCTGATGTAAATTATTTTGGGTTGATAGGATTTTTGATTTACAATTGCTTGGTAGAGATTGAGAGTGCCGATTAGATTGGTTTGGAAAATCTCTGAAGCATTAGATTTCCAGGATTGAGCGATAGCTGCTAAATGAATGATAAAGTCTGGTTTATATTGGGAAATAATTTGATCTACGGTTGAAGATTCGGTAATATCGCATGCGAGGTAAGTGATGGGGTGAGGTTTAGTTTGGGGAAGTTGGAGGACAAGACCGATTATTTCGTATTTAGGAATAAGCAAGGGGATTAGATGATTGGCAACAAAACCTGCTGCCCCTGTGATTAAAATATTGGGCATGATTAAGTAAATCTTTTGAGATCTTCATCAACCATTAATTTGATCAGATCAGCAAAAGATGTGCGCGGTTCCCAACCTAGTTCTTTTTTGGCAAGGGAGTAGTCGCCTGTGAGTTCTTTGATTTCGGTTGGGCGTTTGAGATTATCGTCAGAAACTACGTAGTCTTGATAGTTAAGCCCCACATGGTCAAAGGCTATCTGACAAGCGTCACGGACGCTGTAGGCTTGCTTGGTGCCGATAACGTAGTCTTTGGGTTCTTTCTGTTGAAGCATGAGCCACATGGCCTCGACATATTCTTTGGCATAGCCCCAGTCACGCATGGCGTCAAGATTGCCAAGGTGGAGTTTGTAATCGGGGGTTATAAGCAGGTGGCCAAGTTCGTTGATGGGAATGTTTTTGGATTTATTTTTGATAATAGCAGCACCAGCGGTGATTTTGCGTGTAACGAAGTGAAGTCCGCGGCGAGGACTTTCGTGGTTAAATAAAATTCCTGCGCAGGCAAACATATTATAAGATTGCCTATAGCAACCGATCATCATATGGGCGTAGGCTTTGGCGATGCCGTAGGGATTATTGGCATCGATGGGTGTGGATTCATTGGCGTATGGGGCTTGGATGTTACCAAAAATTTCGCGGGTGGAAGCTTGGTAAATTCGGGCCTCGGGAATGATGTGTCGAACTCCTTCGAGAACACGGACGACACCAAGAGCTGTGACCTCGCCTGTGTAGTAAGGATGATTCCAGCTGTCGGCAGGGACGGATTGAGCTGCAAGGTTATAAATCTCGTCAGGTCGGAAAGTACGTAAGATCTGGTTGATAGTCTCGGAATCGGTGAGATCGGCTGCGACGAGATCTATTTTGCCAAGTAAATGAGCGATGTTTTCTTTGTAATTAATGCCTGAGCTTCTGCGAATTGTCCCTGTGACATGGTAGTTCTTTTGAAGTAGTAGATCAGCTAGATATGAACCGTCTTGGGAAGTTGCGCCGATGATGAGAGCTTTTTTTGCCATGAAATTATTGATTTACC
>CAYUGO010000033.1:0-9904 GCA_964444295.1 uncultured Gammaproteobacteria bacterium
TGTGATTATAGCAAGATGTTGGCGGGTACGCACGAACGAATACACCTTGTAATTTGATATTTAATTGTGCATATTACCCATAATGAAAGAAACTTCTGCTTCTGTGGATTTAGAAAAATGGTTAAATTTAGGGGAAAAATACACAAATCCACCTGGAGTGTCTTTAGCTCTTCTATCACAAACGCCCGATGATCAGATTAATATTGACCAAAGAGATGTTGCTATTACAAGTGCAATCCAGTGCTATTCACCTGGCCGGGCTGTTATGAAACCACGAAAAAGTGAAAAAGAGATTACAATTGGCAGGAGTACACTAGAGTCGGGACATTTAACTACAAGGCAACATGCACACTACACTTGGAGATTGTCTGGAGTCACTCGAGAGACAATCCATACTTTGCTACATAGTTTCCCTCATTACAATACTGATCAGCAAAGCCAACGATATGTAGAAGCAAATCCTGATTCTGTATTAAAACGAAACGATTTAAATCCTAGACAAACAGATTTGCACAATAAAGGGATGAATCATGCATTTGAGGGATATAAAGAATTCTTGGAATTATTAAGGCCTGAATTACGTAAGCGAATTACCAAGACATTACCAAAGAAATGGGTGGAAAATAATGACGAAATTGAATCTAAAGTTACAAAATACGCTCAAGAAATTGCTCGATATTTTTTGCCCATTGGACAGACTAGTACTCTTTTTTACACATTAGATGTAATGACATTGATGCGAATGTTTAGTGTGGGAAATATGCCACATATAAGCGACGAAGGGCGATATTTATTAGCTCAAATGGTAAAGAGTGTTGCTATACACGATGAGAGCTTAATTGATGATTTATTTGTACCACAAGATTATGAACCAAAAGATTATTCTTGGGTAGAAAATAGAAATAGAAAGAGTGAATTTGATACACAGCTTGAACCATTACAAAACTCAAGACTGATAAATTCAAAAGATGAAATTATTGGCATGATGAATACTTCATTAGGATATTGGAAAGATAGCAATCAAGCACGGGTTGCTAGACATGAATTGATTAATTCTGCAAACAGACCTAATCTGGCAAATAATCTGCGACCTGATTGGCATGACCCAGATGGTTCGATTTTAAATGAAATAAATGTGCAATTTATGACAAAATTGTCGCATAGCGCTGATTCTCAACGTCAACGACATCGGACAACAAATAGTGCCGTTGAGCCGATCCAAAAACATTATGCTGGTGATGAAGATTTTGCGATACCAAGGGTTGTTAGGGAAAATGAAGTATTAAATGAGCGTTACGGAGAATTAATGTCTAGACAATATGGATTGGTCAAACAAGCGTTGGAGGAAGGAATTGATCGCGAAAGTGCATTACTACTTATACCTAATGCACAAAATATTCGATTAATAGAAAATGGTAGTCTATTGGGATTTCATCATAGAACTATTCAAAGATTGTGTCATTTAGCTCAAGAAGAAATTTCTTACCTTACTTGGGAACAAGCCAGTCAATTAAATGAAATATTTGATGAATTTAAACCTTTTCATGCTCCTTGTGTAATTAGAAAAAATGCTGGGGTAACTCCATATTGTCCAGAAGGAAGTAGATTTTGTGGAGTAAACGTCTGGAATCAACCTCTAGAAGATTATTGGGATAAGAGAACTTATTAGAATAAATTAAATTGGGAATTGATAGCTATTAGAAAATGAAGAACACGAAATTATTTTGTACCGAGGGCGGGGGTCGAACCCGCACGCCTTTAAAGGGCACAGGATTTTAAGTCCTGCGTGTCTGCCAATTCCACCACCCCGGCATGGCAATTAAATAAATTAAGTTAGACTCAATCTATAAACTATAAATGTATTTTACTCTAAGGAGATGAAGAAATTAAGCAGTGATTTGGTTGGGATAAGAACATAGTTCTTCTATGGACAGGGGGTGAGTTTCGAGATGGTTAAATGGTTTGAATGAGGTTAGTGGCTCTTGTACATTTCGTTGAGTATCGAACAGTCCTGTTGTTATTTCTAAACCTTTGACTCCTTTGAACGGTTCTAACACACGATACGCGCCGTTTATTATTAGCCGTTTCATGTAAGCATCTTCTTGTGGAGATCGAGGTGCACAACCCAAAAATCCAGGCAAACTTTGTCCTAGTTCAGCCCCAACGTACCCACACGTATGATTATGTCCACCGAGAGAGATTTTGTGCAAATTGGGTAAATTCCCAGCTGTAAAATCTTGTGATAACTGTCCAAAAAAATCCGTTAGTACTGATTGTCGATCGTTGTTTTGGACAATACCGCCTGCAATTGTAACGACAGATCGTGTCTTATCTCTGGGAATTCTAGGACTGACATCGCGATCCATGCAGTTAACTATTATGGTTCGGACAGACCCCATGCCTTTATACCAGTCATCTGCCTTGGGTAATAAGGTTAAGTTATATCTGGGTTCGACTTCTTGAATGAATGGACCAACAGGCGCAAGTTCTGGGTGTTTAACATAAGCATAATCGTTACCGAAAGTTTTATTGAAGAGTTCACTGGTTTTTTCGTATGACATATTTATAAAGAAGTGAGATTATACGTGAGACATATTAAGTATGCAATTTGTAAAATTATGAAGAGTGTCTAGTAATTTTAGTAAAAAGTTGGCAGACTGATATTAATGGTTGTCCAAAATGTAATCAAAGCTGACGGTACAGTTGAACCATTCTCACTAGAGAAACTCCAAAGATCGATGAATAGAGCTGCACTTGATCCTGAGGAAGTGAATATATTTAGCCAGAAATTAAATGGCAAATTGCCGGATATTACCAGCACTGATGATATCCGCCGATTCGTCGTAAAGAAATTAGATAAATATCATCCGTACCACAGTGTTCGATATTCAATTCGTGAAAGTATGATCAAACTAGGTCCAAGTGGATATGCTTTTGAGCAATTTATAGGTCAAATATTTGAAGCAATGGGCTATCACACCTCATGCGGAGTGGTTATAAGAGGAGAGTGTGTGACTCATGAGATCGATGTTATGGCAATCAATGAGAGTAAGGTCGATTTGGCTGAGTGTAAATTCCACAATACTTATGGAATCAAGTCAGACGTCAAGGTTGCTTTGTATATTTGGGCTCGTAGCCAGGATGTGAAGAGCGCTTGGTCTCACTATGGAATTCAGGGTAAACCCATGGGGCATTATTGGTTGATAACTAATACCAAACTGACTGATGATGCGACTACATATGCTCAATGCAAAGGGTTGAATGTAATGAGTTGGAATTATCCTGAGAATAATAGTCTGCGGTTATTAATTGATAAATATGGCTTATACCCAGTAACAAGTTTAAAAAACTCGAGAGCTAATTTCGTCCAAGCTCTGGTAGATCGAGGAATTGTGACATTGAAACAACTAATAAATACTGATGATAGGAATTTGAAAGACCTTAATGATCACGATGTGGAGTTTGCAAGACGTGAGGCAACGCAGATATTAGAGATTCATGTATAAAAAGATAAGGTTACTGCTTGACGTGAGAGGCAATAATAATGTATCAATAAGTACGAAATATGATTGAGTTTAGTAATGTATCAAAACAATTTGGGGATTTGCAGGTACTTAAAGATTTGAGTTTTAAAATCAAAGAAGGTGAAGTAGTGGGTTTATTAGGTCCCAATGGAGCGGGTAAAACTACAACACTGCGTGCTATGACGGGTTTATTACCTGCGACAAGAGGTACTGTTATGGTGGATAATGTCAATCCCAGTGAAAATCAAGATATTAAGCAAAACTTGGGTTTTTTGCCTGAAAACAATCCGCTTTATGAAGAAATGACAGTTGAGGAGTGGCTAGGGTTTTGGTCAACTTTGAAATATCAAAGAATTAACAAAGATGAGATTATGGATGCTGTGGGCAAAAGCGGATTAAAAGATGTTTATTATCGACCAATTGGAGAATTATCTAAAGGTTATAGGCAAAGAGTTGGTTTGGCTCAAGCGATTTTGGGTCAACCCAAAATACTGATACTTGATGAGCCAACTGAAGGGTTGGATCCTAATCAAAGACATGACATCCATAATTTGATAAAAGATTTAGGCAAGAAAAGAACAGTAGTAATTAGTTCCCATGTGTTGTCAGAAATTTCTAAAATGTGTAGCCGAGTAATGATATTGCATAAAGGGGTAATAGTTGCAGATGGAACACCTGATAGTTTAGGTCAAAGTTCGGGCGGATCACAAATAATTGAAACTGTAATTGAAGGAAGTAAGGTTATAAACAGTTTGAAAAAACTGGCTGGAGTTAAGGAAATTACACAAAAAAGTGAAACAGGTCCTGGAAGTCGATATACAATCATAGTCAAACCTGATATGGATTTACGAGTTGACGTGTTTAAATTGGCTGCAAGCAATAACTGGAAATTGTACGAATTAATTCAAAAGCAAGTGGCCCTTGAGGATGTCTTTGCTCAATTAACGACATAAAATATGAAAACTGTTTTAACCATTACCAAACGAGAGTTCTTGGCTTTCTTAAATTCTCCAACGGCATATGTCGTAGCAATTGCGTATCTGTTGCCAAGTTATTTCATGTTTTGGCAGACTACATTGTTTAACGGAGAGGCAACGATGCGGGATTTCTTTAGCTTGTGGCCATGGTTTTTGATGCTGCTAGCTCCAGCCCTGACCATGAGGTCGTTATCTGAAGAAAAGCGTAAGCAAACTCTTGACCTCCTGTTAGTGCACCCAATTAAAGAGTGGCAAATCGTAGCTGGTAAGTTCTTGGGGGCATGGGGATTTTTGACTGCCCTATTATTAATTACAACATCGTTGCCTTTTACTGTCGGTAATTTCTCGACCTTTGATTGGGGACAGGCGTGGGCAGGGTACTTGGGAGCTTGGTTGTCAGGAGGCGTGGCTATTGCTATTGGAATGTTTGTTTCATCTTGGACTAATAATGTAATTAGCAGCTTCTTGGTAAGTGCTGCAATTATCTTTGGTTGGATTTTGATTGGACTAGACTTCGTTTTGATTGCTGTACCGGGAGTTACAGGAAATATTTTATCTCAACTTAGCATTCTGACCCACGTGGCGCAGTTAAATAAAGGCTTGGTGGTTATTAGAGATATTGTGTTTTTTATTATAAGTGGGGGGCTAATGCTTGGGTTAACAAGTATTAAGTTAATGGAAGCAAAAACAGTAGAAAATAAAGGAAAGCGAAGAAGTCTATACTTGGCGGCTGGAATACTTGCATTGATCGGAGTGTTTGCAAATCAGATACTTGATGTATGGTCATGGCGGATGGATTGGTCTAGAGGTCAATTGTACAGTTTGTCAAGCGGAACTAAGTCAACACTCTCAAACTTGGATGATATTTTGAAAATTAATTTCTATACATCTAAACAGTTACCTGCAGGCCAAACTCAGTTAACAGAGAGATATGCTAAAGATTTGTTGGATGATTATGTAAGATATGGAAATGGCAAGGTTAAATTGAGTGTACTTTACCCTGATGCTGATCCTGAAGTGGCTCAGAAGGCAGCTGAAGATGGTATTAGGCAGGTTAATTTTAATAGTGTTTCAACAGGGAAACTTCAAGTACAAGCTGGATATCTAGGCGTAGCAGTGTCGTATGGTGATAAGCAAGAATCGGTTGAATTTATTAGCGATGCTGGCAATCTTGAGTATGAACTTACTCGCAGAATTAGGAAAATAACTAATGATCAGCCCAAAACTATTGGCGTGATTACAAACATCGGCGAGAAAAATGAATCATCAGATTACAATGTCTGGGCTTCGATGCTTAGAACAGAATATACACTTAGTGACGTTGATTTCTCTACTGCCGTAACGCCTGATAAGTATGTGGCTCTCTTAGCTGTAGGTCCAACTGAGGCTGCCAATGCAACTGTGAGCGCTGGCCTTAACGAGTATTTGGCGGCCGGTGGGGATGTAATGCTATTACTTGATAAGGTTGCGCCTGATTATCAACTTGGGGTTGGGAAGGTAGTTAATAATGGATTTGATCAGTTCCTAAGTAGCTATGGAATTAGTGTAAATAATAATTTGGTATACGATGTCGAAAACAATGAACCTGTGCCTTTGGACAATGGTCCTATTAGATACTTAATTCCGTATTCGTTCTGGATTAACTCCATGACAAATAAATCATTTAGTCCTATTGGAGGCATAGGCTCTGTAACTTTGGGATGGGCAAGTAGTTTGGAGTTGAAACCAATGGAAGGTGTTAACTCTACCGTTTTGCTTACGACTGGTAAAAATGCTGGTGCTCTCACTGAGACTTTTTCTATTCAACCAGATTTGGCACCGAAGATTGGGAAGAATGAACAATTTACACTTGCAGCTGTTGCAGAGAAGTCCGGGTCCAAAGTTGTGGTTGTTGGAGATAGTGACTTAGCTATGGATATGTTTGCTCAGTATAAACCGGCAAATGTGGCTTTTTTGAGTAATTTAATGGACTGGTTAACTCTTGGAGAAGGCGAACAAGTTGTAACGAGGAAAGATTTTGCGCCTGCGATTTTGCAACTCCAAAGTAAAGATCAGTTGGTAATATCACAGTATGGCAACATTATTGGCATTCCTGTATTAGTGGGATTGTTTGGAGTCTTTTGGCTAAGAAGAAGGAAGAGATTATCACAAAGAAAACTAAGTTAGTATGAAAGGCAAAACGATACAAATACTACTTATTATTACTATAATATTAGGTGGAATATGGCTAGCGCAAGACAGATTGATGATGCGGACTATGGATAATAACTCAGGTATTGTGATGTTTGATCCAGATGGGAGCAGCACTGATGCAAAACGAATTACAATTCAAAAGGGTGAAGAATTAATTGGCATGACTTCTAAAGATGGAATTTGGTTTTTAGAGACAGATAAACCTTTGGGTGATGACAGAGCGGTACAAGCAGATGCAGATAAACTCACCAAAATATTAGATGGCATCAATGTGGAGATTGTCAGTCAAAATGTAGATAAGCATACAAGCTTGGGAATTGATGACAATAGCGCAAATTCAATTAATTACTATCGTGAAAATGAATCAAATCCGTTCCTTGTTCTGAAGTTTTCGAATATAAATAATAATAATTTTAGACAATCTGATAAAACTAATGTTTACTCATGGGATAGTAGTATCGGGCGAATATTAAGCAATGATAAGACAACTTGGCTAGAGCCTACGCCTGTTCCGACTCCTACTGTGTCTGCAGATAGTAATGTAAATTCTTCTAAGTAATAATTCTTTACTCAATCGGAACGGAATTTGTTTTGTAACTATGTTACGTATTGATTAACGGCCGTAAATAATTGGAACGAATATTTATTGGAATTTGTTATATAGACCGCAAAAACGTCAATGCGTTTTTTGGATGGGAGATTATCTTTGTGGTTGTTAATAAAATACTCACCTGTCTGGGAGATTTTGGAGATTTTACGGGTAGTAACAGCTTCCAATGGTGAACCGAAAATTGAACTTGAACGAGCTTTGACTTCGACAAAGACCAAAGTATCTTGGTCTATTGCAATGATATCAATCTCGCCATGGGGACAATGATAATTTCTTGCAATGATTTTGTATTTTATTTTTTTTAACTCTTGAACCGCGAAGTTTTCTGCTAAATTGCCAATGGCTGAAGTGGTTTGTTTCACTATTCACTACTCTAACTTATCTGAAGTTATTTTTTGAGAGTTAATTTACGTAGCTGTTTGCGAGATTGGTTGCGAACATAATATAGCTTGGCTCGACGGACACTTGCTACGTTTTTGACTGTTATATCTTTGATCCATGGAGAACCCAAACTCCAAACGCGCTCTACGCCGACATAATTTGCACCAGTCTTGCGAACGGTAATGGATTTGTTCTCTTGCTTACCGTTTATTGCAATCAAAGTACCTTCGAAAAGCTGAACACGCTCTTTAGTATTGCCATCAGCGTCTTTTTCTACTAACTTTTGGCTAACAATGATTGTATCGCCGATAGCGAATTTGTTATCGTTCCAATTTGCGTATATTGCCATATATTTTTTACCTAGTGTATTTTAACAATTATTAACCAAATACGCAAAGACCAGCTTATGAAGAATACAAGAAATTATAAATTATGATGATCGAGCGCTGACTGGACTAATCCAAGAAATAGCGGATGAGGTGAATTAATACGGGATTGGTACTCGGGATGAGCTTGTGTAGCGATGTAGAAAGGATGAGTCTTACGAGGAAGTTCTACCATCTCGACAAGTAGTCCATCAGGCGAAACGCCAGAAATTACCAGACCTGCGGCTTCCAGTTGATCTCTGTATTGATTATTAAATTCATACCGATGCCTATGTCGTTCAAGAACTGTGAAATCTCCTGCCTCAGGTTTGAAATAATCGTAATCATAAATTTTGGCTGCCTGTCGATATAAATCTGATACCAGACTTTGATCAGTTAATTGGCAAGGCCACTGTCCAAGTCTGATTGTGCCACCATATTGTTTCTTGGCTAGATATTCTTTTTGATCTGGCATAAGGTGAATAACTGGGTATGGAGTTTTTGAATCAATTTCTTCTGAGTTAGCTGATTTTAAATTGGCGACATTACGAGCAAAAGAAATTACTGCTAGCTGCATTCCGAAACACAAGCCTAAATACGGAATTTTCTTGGTTCGTGCATAATTAGCAGCAATTATCTTACCTTCTGTACCCCGAGACCCCCAACCTTGAGGAATGATAATGGCGTCTAGGTTGATATTATTAAGATATTTGGTTCCTTTTGTTTCAATATCCTCAGAATTGATAGTTATAATATTTGGCTTAATATTTAGATTACCTGCTGCATGTTTGATAGCTTCAATAACTGACACATAGACATCTTGATGCTGTGCATCTCCATGTTTGAGATATTTACCAATTAGGCCGATATTGACCATTTTGGGCGAATTTTGGAGATTATCGATGAATTTAATCCATGGTGCAATCTTGGCTCGGGGAGAAGGAAGGTTAAAACCCTTGAGCAAAAGTTTGGGGAGATTAGCAGCTTCTAATGTTAGGGGGACTTGATAGATAGTGTCTACATCTGGATTGTCAATTACATGCGAAATTGGAATGAAGCAGCGTTTGGCGATGTTCTCTTTGCGTGGAAGATCAAGAGGTATCTCGTTGCGGGTAATGATGAAATCAGGGCTTATCCCTGTTGATCTTAATTGGGTGGCTGCATGTTGAGTTGGTTTGGTTTTGAGTTCACCCACATTTTTAAGGAAGGGCACGTATGAAACTAATAAGTATTGACATTGATACTCTACTGCCATTTCCCGTGCTGCATAGAGAAAGCCCAAGTTCTCGGTATCGCCTGTTGTACCTCCTATTTCTACAATTACAAAATCTTCATCGGTCAATGGAGATAGGATCATTTCTTTAATTTGATTAATTACATCAGGTATAAACTGAGCATCTCTACCTTGATAGAAAAATGATCGTTCCTTGTCTATTACTGCTTGATAAACCTTGCCTGTAGTTATATTGCTTTGTTTATTAAAAGGTTGGTTCATAAATCGCTCGTAGGTTCCAAGATCTTGATCTATTTCGCCTCCGTCTGCAGTAACGAAGACTTCACCATGTTCTGCTGGCCTCATCGTACCAGCATCAATTGAAATATATGGATCTATTTTGATAACCGCAACTTTGTACCCTCTATTCTTCAGCAACATACCTAATGATGCACTAACGACGCCCTTGCCTACTCCCGATAATACTCCTCCTATTGTGAAAATGAATTTCGGTTTATGTTTGTCTTTCATGCTTTAACTTTATGTAATTAAATTATACTAGATTTTATCCATAAGGATTTTTAAGTATATGGATTATTTGATTACGGACATCCGTATTGAAATCGACACCAAAAGGTAAA
>CAYUGO010000034.1:0-9620 GCA_964444295.1 uncultured Gammaproteobacteria bacterium
TTGCCTAGACAGGTTTTTGAGACCTGCGCGTCTGCCAGTTCCGCCACCCCGGCTTATGTATATTTTTGGCTTATTTTAACTATTTAATTTTCAATTTAGAAAAACCAAGAGATTCTTCGACTGCTCTCGGAATGAGATGGTAGTTCGTTACGTGCTTTTGAGCGTGTTTTATTATACAATAGGTTGGTTAGGAATACTAAATAAAATATATGATTGGAGTAACTGAATTACGGGCTGGGACAGCGTTTCGTTTGGATAATCAATTGTGGGTAGTGGTGAAGTATGAGCATGTCAAAATGGGTCGAGGAACAGCAACTATCAAGATCAAAGCTCGAAATCTTGAGAGCGGATCGATTGTGGAGAAATCATTTATTTCTGGTGCCAAAGTAGAGGAGGCTAATACTATGCGGAGAGAAATGACTTATTTATATGCGGACGGAGATAATGTCGTAATGATGGATCCGCAGACATATGAGCAATTTATGATTCCTCAGAATTTGCTGGAGGATGAGATGGTATATTTGAAAGAAGGAGAAAATGTCGTGGTATTGCTGGTAAACGAGGAGGATGGAGCAAGAGCTTTGACGATAGATTTACCTCCGAAGATGACGTTTGTCGTGGCTGAGGCTGATCCGGGAGTTAAGGGAGATAGTGCTGCTAATATGTTAAAAAAAGCTAAATTGGAAAATGGAATGGAAGTTAAAGTTCCGCTATTTATTAAAGTAGGGGAGAGAATAAGGATCGATACTCGAACAGGTAACTATGTAGAACGAGCTAATGATGAGGGTAAGTAGTTATTTTTTGAGAAAGATTAATTTGTGCTAGGATAAGCTAGGATATATATTATGATGGGAAATTTATTATATGTATTAAGTTGGTTGCTGGTGCTGTTGGTGGGTCCGTTTGTGATTTGGCGAAGGATTAGGGATGAATATAATGATGAAGATATAGTTAGACTGTTGTTAATACTTGTATTTTTTGGATTATTAGGCGCAAAAATATTTGGAATATTAGGTTGGATAGCCCAAAGCGGTTGGCAGCAGGAGATGAATTGGTGGATGAATTCGGGCTTAGATATTTGGGGTGGAGTAATGGTGGGTATGGCTGGAATGTGGTGGTATCATTTGGATCGGGCGCGAGGATTGACGGGAGATGTTGAGGATGCGATAGCTGAGGGTTATTGGTGGGTGTTGGTAATATTTGCGTTAAAGCGTGGATTAATTGGGTTGTTAAGCAGAGATTGGATTAGTTTGGTTTGGATGTTGATTTGGATAGTGGGACTGGTGGTTTTCTATTGGGTACGGGGAAAATACCGTCAGTTTAGTTGGTATCCGAGCGGTAAAGTGGGGTTTGTATTTTGGAGTTCGATGATACTCCTTGGATTGGGTTATAGCGTTTGGGCATTTATGAGTGGAAATACTTTATTGGGATTTGGGAGATTTGTTTTTGGGGTTGGAACTGTGGTCTTGGGGTTGATTGGAGGATATCGAAGATCAGGACGAAAAGTACGTAAGGATTTTGGGTGGTTAGGAGTAAAAGCTTAGCATGAGGAATATTTTAGATAAATATGGATTGGTAGTTGTAGGGTCGATGGTATTTGGGGTTGATAGATTGAGTAAATTCTATGTATTAAATAATGGTTGGGAGTATGTAATGAATAGAGGAGGAATTTGGGGTTGGCATGGAGGATTGGATTGGCGATGGGTGAGTTTGGTAGTGGTTGGAGGTTTGATGGTTTATGCTTGGAGACAGGAAATGAGTTTGAAATATCAGGTTGGATATGGTTTGGTAATCGGTGGAGGTTTGGGGAATTTGTATGATAGATTGACAATTGGCGCGGTGGTTGATTGGATCGGGTTGGTTGATTGGTTTGCATGGTTTAATATAGCTGATATGACGATTAATATAGGATTAGGATTAATTATTTTTTGGACCTTTTATGGAAAACGATAATGATTTGTTAGAAACTCTAGCTAAATATTTCCCGATTGATCAGGAAATAAAAATAGTTGAGGAGTATGATGAAATGTTGGTGATAAATAAACCAGTGGGGGTAGTGGTTAATGATGCGATAAGTGCCAAGGGGATGACAGTCCAAGGTTGGATGAGAGAGAGATATCATTTTGGGGTAACTCCAAGTGATGTACCTGATAAATATCAAGACTGGGATAGAGTAAATTATTTGGCGTTTTGGGAACGAGATGGCATGGTCCATCGGCTGGATAAGGAAACTAGCGGATTGTTAATTTTAGCTAAGAATCCTGATAAATTCGTGGAATTATTGAGAGCCTTCCGTGAGAGGGAAGTACGTAAGACTTATTATGCATTGGTGCATGGGATTCCTACCAATCTTGAGGGAGAGATTGATGCACCTGTGGGTAGACTACCTTGGAATCGAGTTAGATTTGGGGTTTTTCCTGGTGGAAGGCAAGCGCTGACGAGTTATAAGGTAATAAATATTTGGAAAAAAATAGCAATTGAAGGAGTGATAGGAAGATATGATTTTGCGTTGGTTGAATTGAAGCCACATACTGGCAGGACTCATCAGATTAGAGTTCATATGCAGTTTTTGGGTACTCCAATAGTGGGAGATGAGCTATATAGTGGACGGAAGTTATTGCGTGTGGGTAAGAAACTGTGGAAGAGGATGTGTCTGGTGGCGGGGAAAGTAGAGGTAGGTGGAGAAGTGTGGAGAATTTTTAGTTAAGGTACTATTTCTAAGGGTACCTGTTTAATTAGAATTGGATCTGAACACCAAGTTGAATAATCATTACAAAAATAGGTGTGCCACGTGTAGTCTCCCACACCAAGCGATGAGGGATCAATGCTGAATTCGTATATCCCACCACTAAGTGTTTGAGTGTTTTTTTGAAAAACTATATTTCCGCCCGAGTTGGTGATATATGTATGAATGAAAGGAGTCGGACTACTGGGTTGTACAGATATTCCAAAAATACGATAGGTTACGGCTACACTTATTGTATTTGTGCCATTAAGATCAATTGCTGCTGATGGGTTAATCGGCGTGGGGGTCGGAATTGGGGCTGGAGGTGGAGTAGGCGTTGGTGGAACAATAACAGGACCACCGCAAATACCACTATTACAAACTAATGGAGTGCAGCAATCTGCTGATATTACACACGTTAATCCTGGCGTTTTACATGCTAAGGGAGCGGTAGTTGGAGTTGGTGTGGGGACAAAGTTAGCAACAGGTGGAAGAGTAGGTGGTGTAAATACAGAGCCAGGAGTTTGGAAGACTGAGATACCAAGGAAGTACTGAACAAGAAGGGTAATGGTATAAGTCAGAGATAGGACAGCGAACCCAAAGAGACAGTTAGTAATCTTGGTTTTGGCGGAACTCACACTATTGGTATCACCGCCTGAATTAATCCATTGAACACCATAGATGATAATGCACATAAAGAGAATTAATGCTCCAATGATGAGGGACCAGCCTATGGCTTGGGAGATAAGTCCGAAGATGTTAGTAATTTGGAAGGAGACTTGAAGATCAGGATTCTTAAGTTCAGTACCTAGATTTGAGATGACGCTTGCATAGAGCCACATGAGCTAATGTTAGGGGTTTGATGGTTGAAACTCAAGATGGAGTTAGGATTAGAATATGTTTTTTTCAGCTTTTTCTCATATTGATGTTTTAGAATGACAGGTTATACATTTAATTATATGAAAGTAGTTAATAGAAATTTTTTGTTGGGGATTTTTGCTGGTGTGTTTTTGGCAGCTTTATTTGTGAGCGGAGCGATGGTGGATCGGATTTGGGGAATCCCTGGAATAGATAGGGTTGCTGGTTTGGTTGGTGTATCTGTGCCGGTTAAGACAAATGATGGTGAAAATAATTCGATTACAAGGAATATTTTGAATGAAGAGTCTTATGTGATTGATGTGGCAGAAAGGGCGAGCCCTGCGGTGGTAACAGTGGGAATTAAGAAAAATCAACAAATATTAAGGAATGATCCGTTTTTTGATCCGTTTGGGTTTTTTCGGCAACAGCCATCAATTGGAACTCAAAAAATTGAAAAAGATATAGGATCGGGGTTCGTGGTGGCCAGTGATGGATTAGTGGTTACCAATAAGCATGTGGTGAGTGATGTGAGTGCCGGGTATGTGGTGATAACCAAAGACGGTAAAGAATATGAAGTAGAGAAAATTGATCGGGATCCACTAAATGATTTGGCAATTCTTAAGATTAATGCTAATGATATGGCGACTGTGGCTATGGGTGACTCCGATGCTCTTAGGGTGGGACAGTCTGTGGTGGCGATAGGAACTGCTTTGGGTGAATTCCGCCATACTGTGACTACTGGGGTTATCTCGGGTCTTGGGCGGGGAATAATGGCGGGTGGAGGGTATAATCAAATGTCTGAGGAATTGGATAATGTGATTCAGACTGACGCTGCAATTAACCCTGGGAATTCGGGCGGGCCGTTGTTAAATAGTTTGGGACAAGTTATCGGAGTAAATGTGGCAGTAGCTCAGGGAAGCGAGAATATTGGATTTGCATTACCTGTAAATTTGATCAAGGATGCTTTGGATAGTTTTGAAAATCGGGGAGGATTTGGAAATAGAGCATATTTGGGGGTTAGATACTATATGATTAGTGAAAAATCAGCGATCGTAAACGAAGTACCTCAGGGAGCGTATTTGGAAGATGTAATTGAGGGATCTTCAGCTAGTGGGGCGGGACTTAAATCTGGAGATATTATCGTGAAGTTTGATGGAAAATCAGTTAAGGATGTCAAAGGTGGTTTGGCCGTATTGATAAGTGAGAAAAAAGCTGGGGATAAAGTGAGCGTCGAGTATTGGAGAGATGGTGAGAGTAAAACCGTAGATGTTGAGCTAAAGGCCGGTGAGTAGTAAGGATTATTCTTCTTCGTCTTGTGAGTTTTGCTGATCGGGGATAGGAGGTGTAGTTTGGAGTGTTTGGACGATGGGATCGAAATTACCTTCGAGGATGGAACTTAAGTTGTACCAAGATTTGCCGATACGATGATCTGTAATTCGGTCTTGAGGATAGTTGTAGGTGCGGATTTTCTCACTGCGCATGCCTCGGCCAATTGCTAGACGAGCATCCCCTAGTTGTTCAATGCGTTCTTGTTCTTTGATTTCCCAGAGCCTTGATGCAAGTAAGTCCATGGCAATTTCGCGGTTACCGTGTTGAGTTCGATCTTGGTTACATTCTACGACTACTCCTGTGGGCTTGTGGGTAAGTCTGACAGCGGTGGCTACTTTATTGACGTTTTGGCCTCCTGCTCCGGCACTGCGTTTGAATGCCACGAATTCAATGTCGTCATTTTTGAGTTCGACTTGGGCGGGTTTGATTTCGGGTAGGATTGCGATTGTGGCAGTTGATGTGTGGATTCGACCTGAGGATTCGGTGGTTGGTACACGTTGAACTCGATGAACACCTGATTCGTATTGGAGAAGCTTGTAGACGTTTTTGCCTTTGAATTTGAGGACGTTGGAGTCGATAACTTCGATTTTCCAACCTTTGATTTGAGCATAGCGCATATACATATGGAGCAAATCTTCGCCCCATATTTTGGCTTCTTCGCCTCCAGCTGCGCCTCTGACCTCGAGAATGGCAACGTTGCTGCCAGGTTGGTTGGTGGCTGTTGGTGTGCCGTTAAGTGCTTGAGTGAAATGAGTTAGTTGCTCTTGGAGGAGTTTGATTTCTTCATTAGCCAGATTAGCCATTTCGGGATCTGCAGTTTTGAGATCTTCAAGATCTTTGATTTGATGATTAAGATCTTCAATTTGTTGTTCAAGATAGTTTGACATAAACTAAGATTATACTATAAGTTAAAAACGTAAGAATGACAACTGAAGTTAGTTGTTAGATTTGGAGATGTTTTTTTTGGCTTTAGAAAGCATTTCTTTGAGAGAAAGGTCTTCAGCTTCTGTCTTGGTGGTGGTTTTGGTTTTGGCTTTTTTGGGGGTAGCAAGGGATTCTGCTTGTTTGAGTTGAGCCGTGAACTTGTCGACTCGGCCAGCAAGATCAATGTAACGGACTTCACCTGTAAAGAAAGGATGACATGCTGAGCAAAGCTCGACTTTGATAGCTGGTAAGGTTGAACCTGTAGTAAAAGTGTTACCGCAGGCACAAGTAACAGGAACTTCGTCGTGGTAGTTGGGGTGGATGTTTTGTTTCATAGACCTTGCATATTGTAACATTGAGGCGGTTTTTTTGCTAGGGATGATGTGTGTTTAAAAATTCTATTAAAGGTGGGACTCGAATAGTTTGGTAATTTATTGTTAGTATATTAAGAGTATGTTTGTTGAAATTGCTTTAGTAGTTATGATAGCCGCAGTTTTGGGTGTGATTATGGATCGGTTAGGTCAACCTACGATGATCGGATACATAATTGCAGGTTTGGTAGTGGCCGGTGTGGCTGGAAATATAAGTGAGAGTGAATTGTTAATTACAATGTTAGAAAATTTGGGTCAAGTTGGAGTGGTTTTGTTGTTGTTTCTGGTGGGGATGGAGCTATCTGCTCCACGAGTTAGTGCTGTAGGAAGAGCTGCATTATTGGTGGGTTTGGGACAGTTAGTTGTGACAATTAGTTTGGGTTGGTTGATGACTACTTGGATGGGGTATTCATGGATAAGTGCGTTGTTTATTGCGGTGGCGCTAGCGTTTAGTAGTACTGTTGTAGTAGTTAAGTTGTTGAATGAGAGAGGGGATTTGCATAGTTTGCATGGGCGGATTGCGGTTGGATTTTTGTTAGTTCAGGACATGGCAGCGGTTTTTCTGTTGGTACTTTTGTCTTCTTTGGGAACGGGGAATTTGGGGTGGGAGAGTTTGGGATTGTTGGCTTTGAAATCAATTACCATAATTGGTGCGGTTTGGTGGTTGTCGGTTAAAGGTGTGCCTTGGATAATGGAAAAATTGAATTTATCACCGGAGTTGCTTTTTTTAACTTCTGTTGCTTGGGGGTTGGGTTTGGCTGCATTGATGGTTTGGTCTCCGATTGGGTTCACGATTGAGGCGGGAGGATTCTTGGCGGGAGTGACTCTGGCTAATACAATCCAGCATCATGAGATTATTTCGCGCTTGAGACCTTTGCGAGATTTTTTTGTGATGATATTTTTTGTTGTTATGGCATTTGAGTTGTTCCATACGATAGGATTGGTGAATTGGTGGCAAGTAGTGGCTTTGTCGGTTTTTGTGTTAGTAGGGAATCCATTGATTGTGGTTATTCTCATGTGGAGATTGGGGTATCGAGCGAGGACGGGTTTTTTGGTTAGTTTGGCGGTAGCGCAGATTAGTGAGTTTAGTTTGATTTTGATTGGGGTTGCTTATTCGATGGGGCAAGTTGGCAAAGATACAGTGGGATTAATTACCTTAGTAGCCATTATTACATTTGGAGTTAGTGCATATTTGATTGTTCATGGATTTAAGTTGTGGTCTCATTTGGGTCCTTTTTTGAAAAAATTAGAAAAGAAACGAGGTATGATTGTGAGTGGAGTAGAGGAGAAGAAGTGGAAAGATCATATAGTTTTGATTGGGTGTCATCGCAGTGGAAATATGCTGTTGAGTCATTTGGGTAAGTACGATTTGCCGATGGTAATTATGGATTTTAATCCTGAAGTGGTTAATTTACTTGATAAGCAGGGCAGGGCGGTTGTCCTTGGGGATTTGGATGATGTAGAGGTATATGAGTCTGTCGGATTGGCTGAAGCAAAAATTGTGATATCAACGGTGTTCGATGTAAGAGGAACTAAGACAATGTTAGAGTATCTCCAAAATCATGGGTCTAAGAGAAATCAATTGATTGTCGTAACCACAGATTATATTAAAGAGGCTGAGGAGTTTTATAAATTAGGTGCAAGTTATGTGAATTTGCCTCGTTTGGTGAGTGGTTGGCATTTGGGGCAGTTAATTGGTCGGGCGATTCGGAAGAATGATTTTGAACAAGTTAAAGTTAAAGGAGAGCTTGAATATTCTAAGATAATTAAAGAGAGTGTGATGATATGAAGAAAATAGTTTGGTTATTATTGGGAATAATCGGAATTGGGGGAATCGTTTGGGGAGTGGTGTGGATGATGAATCAACAAAAGAAATCAGCTTGGGATGGAGAGAGCAGAGTTGGAGTAGTTTTGTTTGTGAATAAGGGCGAGTCGCAGGAGTTAATGTTAGTGTCTTATGAACCAGATGGTGAGGCTGTATGGATGTATTTGCCGCAAGATATGCAGGTAGGAGTAAGTCGAGGATATGGTAAATATCCAGTAAGATCTTTATGGAATTTAGCGGAGCAAGAGAATGATCGGAGATTGTTAACGGAGTCGATTACATTATTGATTGGTGTACCGTTTGAGTGGTGGGTTAACATTGATCAGGATAGGCTGAGTTGTGATGTGATGAATTGGGATTGTATAAAAAGTGCGT
Source organism: uncultured Gammaproteobacteria bacterium (assembly GCA_964444295.1). Lineage (GTDB taxonomy): Bacteria > Patescibacteriota > Microgenomatia > CAYXHB01 > CAYXHB01 > CAYXHB01. Next base: position 8,408 of record CAYUGO010000034.1, read on the forward strand.
TAATCTATGGGAGGAATCATTTGCATTTGTCAACAAATATGGTTTGGTGGGACAGGGTGAAGTTGTTATGGAAGATGAAAAGTTTGGATGTGGGGGATGTGGTTAATTTGGATCTAACGAGGGCTGGTCGTTCGAAAAGTGAGGTGGAGGTTGATGGGAAAGAGGTGTTAGTTTATTTAGATGAATATACAGGTTCAAGGTTGGTCGATAGGCGAATTAGAAATGAAGCTTTGAGCGTAAGAGTGGTAAATACTCTAGCGGTAAATGGATTAGGGGGTGCTGTTGAGCGAATAATTGTTGGAATGGGTGGAAGAGTTGTATCAGTTGAATCGATTCAGGCTGATATTGGAAAATGTTTAGTTAAAGGTAATGAGGAGATGTTGCAATCATTAACTGCAAAAAAAATGATAAATTTGTGGAATTGTGAGCCAAGTATTAGTGCGGTTGATACTAAGTCTAATCTAGAGTTTTGGGTGGGGAAGAATACGGGGGAATGGCTGGTCGGTAAGAGCCGGTAGATGATCTAAATTGTTTTATGACCTGTTTCTTGGATCATGATTTGAACTTTGGTGGAGGAGGTTTCTTTGATACATCCGGAGAAATAGTAGCCGTTTTTGGCTAGTTGGTTAAATCTAAATGCCATATCATCTGGTAATTTACCGATATGTCTATCTAAATGATCTAAGACAGAAATAGTACGTTTGCTAAAGTGTATTTTGATTGTATCTCCACAACTCAAACTAGCGATAACTTCTGATGAACCTAAATTAACTAGATTAACAAGTTTGGTGACACCTGGTTTTTTGATAAATAATTCTTGGTTGGCGACAGTGGTTTTGTTGAGTGATTGAGTTTGGGTGTGAGGTTTGAGGTTGTTAAGTTTTTCTAAATTTTTAATGGCAATTGAATTTTGGGGATCGATGGATAGGACTTTTTGATAAGTTTTTTGGGCGTGATTAAGTTCTCCAATGGCTGTATATGCTCGACCCAGGCGATTGAGAGTGGCTGTGTCTTTTGGGTTAGTAGAGATGATTTTTTTGTTTAAATCAATAGCTAGGGTCCAGTCTCCTTTGGTAGCTGCGGTTATTGCTTGAGTGTTTAGGTCGGGTGAGGAATTTGGAGTATTGGAAATGATATTCATGTGAGCTTTTTTGTAGAGAATGACAAAAAATAGTTAAATGAGATATAACCATTTTTAGGGGATGTTTGTCAA
>CAYUGO010000035.1:0-9531 GCA_964444295.1 uncultured Gammaproteobacteria bacterium
CGCTGACGAGTAGTCAATTTGTGTAGACTGTATTAAATTGTGAATGTGCTGATTAAGAAACTACTTAGAGTTAATTAATCTAGCCCATAATATACAACAGACTTTTTCATTTGTCAAGACTATAAGACACAATATATTTTCAATTGGATACTCTACTTGTACCTATTTTTGTACTTAAATCACCAAAAATATATATTCTGTCACTCATCCCCGACAAAATATTTGACAATATTGAACTAAACAATATAGTATTTATAGTAAATATGTCACTCAACTTCCTCACTAGCCTTGATTTAACCCCAAAAGAAATCTCCCTCTACGAACTCATGCTCACCTTAGGAGAATCTCCGGCAGGCATTATCATATCTAAATCCGGACTCAAACGCGCTACCGCATATAAACTGCTCTACTCACTCATAGACAAAAAACTTGCCTCCCAAACTAAAGTTAAGAAAAAAATTCACTTCCGCCCGGCACCTCCAAATACACTCAGTCAATTATTTAACGCCCGCCAAAAAGAACTCTCCGACGCCAAATCGTCCCTAGATGCCCTGATTAGCGATCTTAACTCCTCCTACCTACTTTCTGTCGAGAAACCCATTGTAACCACCTTCGAGGGCGTGTCAGGCCTAAAAAAAATCTACCTCGATACTCTCAAGGAGGGCAAAACTATCTATGCCCTACTCCAAACTGGCGAAGTCAATCCAGAATTATTTGAATGGTTAACCAAAGACTATGTCAAACGTCGAGTTAAATCAAATATCAAAGCCCATGTTATTGTGGCAATCGGGGATTGGTCTGAGGAATACAGCAAACGCAATCAAAAGGAATCTCGCGATACAGTATTAGTACCATCAATCAAATTTCCTTTTGAACATGAAATTAATATTTATGGGAACAAAGTTGCCATCATCCAAGGCAAAAAAAACGAACTTCCCATCGGTATCATCATCCAACATCCCATCATCGCCCGCACATTCAAAGCCTGGTTTGACCTCGCAGCCTTGGGCGCTAAGACATTTACCAGTAATTAACTCCTATCTATCCATCCTCGTGGGACCGATGCTACAAATTCAATTTGTCCATTTTCATTTATATATCTTTGTACCAAAGTTTTACGTCCATTCTCATTCCCTTGTTTTACTAAATCCAATACATCATTATAACCTGCATAAAGAATTAACTGTCCTAATGATAATCCCCAAAGATCTAAAATCATGTTTAAATTATCATTACTTTCTCCTGCCTCAATACCACCGGGATCCCAAAATCCCAAAACACGCATAGCTTCATAAACAGACTCTCTATTTATTTGTTTAGAATCAAAATTTTCATTCTTTTGCAAAACATATGTTAAGTTTCCAATTTCAGCATGATCTCCCAATAAACTGCTATCAACATCCACAACTTCCATCCCCACCAAACCGGCCATTGCAGACACCTGTTCAACTGATAACATCTGTCGATTGAATTTATTTTCTTCATCTGGCCCATCAAATAACCAATTAGTCTGATTCAACCTCAATCCCAATCTTGCAAGATTTCTCCTCAAATCCTCAGTTTTCTGATTATATACACCATGACCAATATCTCCATAATCAACTAACAACTTCCCACCATCTTTTAACCCTCGTGCCATCTCTGCAAAAAATCTTAGCTTATCAAATGGAGTTCTATTATGCGGTTCTGTTCTATTCAGACACGCTACCAAATCAACACTTCCAGATTCCAAACCAGTTTCAAACCAGCTTCCGTGCTTCACATCTACTAATTCTCCCAAGTTATTTTGACTTACTGCTTGATTAATTTGGTCAACATGATGTCCTTCGTATTCAATCGCAACCACTTTAATCCCCCTCTTAGCTATCTCGACACTTAAACCTCCAGTTCCAGCACCAGCATCCAATACAACAGGATTCTTATCACCGTCCAAAAGCTCTACAACTTGATCAGCCTCTTTACTATACACATCATGGCTATTCAAAGCATACTTACCAAAATCAACAGACTGATAAACTTCAGACAATTCTGCCCGTACAACATTCACCTCCTCACCTTGCAATGTGGAATACAAACCCATCAAACTAGTCCGTTCTTCATCATCGCCAGTGATCTTAATTCTTTTACCAATAGCATCTACTGTCTTGATAAATCCAAATGCATTAGCGTAATTAATAACCAATTTCAAACGATCTTTATCATCTAAATCCGGCAAAAATATCAAATCTTCTGCAACTTCCCCCAAATCAGATTTATTTAAATTTTGATAAAACAAATCAAAAGAATATTGAGGGTTACAATTAATCGCTCTCTTTAATATTTCAGGGAACTTTGACACCCAAAATCTAGTATGTGGCTCTAAGTATTCAGATCTTGTTTGATCTACTCTTTCCTCAGAACTTATAAGACTTTTTTGACTAGATGAAACCATCTCTGCTCCATTAGAAATTTTACTCATTGCCAAATCTGCTAATTCTCCCCATTTATCAAAATCTTCATCAGCTAACATGCCTCTATAAACTTCCTCTGACATACTAGCTAATAATAATGAAGATTCATCATCTAAATCTCGAATAATTACCTCTTTCTCAATATTTAAGCCGGTCTCATCACTTTCTCGCACGTTAGCTAACTTATCATAAGCACTCCTCCACTTATCTAAATGAATTTCATAAGCAACACCCAGATCGTCGCTGTAATCAAAGTTACCTTCATACAATTCTTTTCTCCCTAATATCATTAAGCTTCTATTTTTATATAATATATCTGGACCTAAACTCAATTCAGTATTCACGACTGAGGCAACTTCATTCATCTCTCCATTAAATCACGAACGCCAGTCCAAATAAAGCCACTCTACCAAAAGCTTGGTTCCACCTCGCAGCCTTAGGCGCTAAGACATTTAGCAAAATGTCGATCCTTTGAAGCTCTTTACAACTACATCCAAAAACTCTAGTCTGTAAACATGAGTGAAACTACTATCCCAACTACACAAACTCTCAACGAACAAATGTGGCAAGTGTCCGAAGAAATAGTTGACAATCTTTATCCACCGACAACTGAAGAAGAAATATATGATGGAGACTATGAATTAGTGCTAGGTCGACTCAAATATTACCTCCACAACCAAACACCCATTCCACTTGACACAATCAAGCATTTTTATCGTCGATTCAGTTCAGAAGTTATTAGAGATACCGCTCGTAACACATATATAGAACCAGACTTTACCTCAGTTGAATCGAACTTTGAATCATCAGATAACAACCCAGACGATTCATGGAAATTAGCTGCAAAACAATTCATAGACGATATTAATTACCAACTTGAGAGTGCAGAATTAGCTGACCCAAATATCGAAGATAAACTAGCCAAAATTATTCCTCACACAATCAAATCTGATTCGTGGAAAAGATTAAATTACTACTCACAAGATATGTGGAGTGGAAGAAGATCAATAAATAGCAACCCCCAACCACTAGATGTCGGCCTTGCAAATTATCAATACGATGAGAGACAACTCTATTTATGACTACGACCCTTCAATAATTTATCTTAGGCAAGCTTGTCAGACGCTCTCAGATCAGTCAAAAGCGGAGATAATAGAAATGTACATTGATCAAATTAACACTCCTGATAGTCAAAAATTCATTTTCTACGAACCATTATCAAAATCTATCCACTTTTTAATCAAAGACATTGATCAACCTCAACTCAAAGCAGACTTATGGGCTAAGATCATCAAAAACTACCTCAAATCTCCCGAACCAGATAATCTAGATTTCTTATATATGCTCTTAACCGATAAGCAAGGCGTGCTTTCTTCTATCACTAGTGACCATCTTAACGACACAGAAGTTGAGCAACTTATGACTACATACATGTCAGGTATCAATAGTAATCCAGATTACACTTTCGCATCAGCTCTCAATGCCATCCGCAAGGCGATTGAAACTTCACCAACCAACCTCAACCATTTAGAAAGATTACAGAAAATAATGTACAGACTCCTGGGCACCTCAAAAGACAAACCTCTTCATATGAACTTAGAGTCGGTATACCAATCAATTAACTTCGATGAATATCCCAAAAACCAAGAAGCTCAAGCCCAAGAAGAAAATATACTCCACGAGACATTTAACAACGGCCAAGGGACAATCGTATCACTTGCTCAAGGAACTGGAAGATTCCTAGAATTATATAAACAACTAGGATACTCCAATATCATTGGCATTGACATCTCATCCACCAATCTTCAAACAGCTTCAGAAAAACCAATCTCCCAAGATCAATCCGTTAATTTAATCCAAGGTGATTGGGAACAAATTCCTCTAGCAAATGAATCTGTGGACGCACTCGAATGCATTGGCCGCAACCTACCTCATACAGAAGATCCATATAAACTAGGACTAGTAATTAAAGAACTCAACCGCATATGCAAACCCGGTGCAACTATACTAGTCGACTTCCCCAACCCAGAAATTGGTCAATATAAACAAGCAGTTGAATCAACTCGCTCTCGCCTTCGAGAATTCAATGTCCCCGAATATCACATTGAAAAAACATGGTCCATTGTTGATAGTCCAGATGGACAAAACTACTATAACAGGTTCACCCCACCTCCTAAAGATATTATTAAATTATTCCAACAAGAAGGATTCGAATTAATTTCTCAAACCACCAAATCAATTCCCAACATGCCCGAAGATCAAAACATTTACTTCGCCTTCAAAAAAAAATACGACCCAAAATAATGATTGCATCACGCAACTCTACTTATACCCCACAGGAATTGCAGTCAATACCATCCCCAAACTTATCCTACGACCTTCAAGATCAATAGACTCAATATAACAATCAACCTTTTCTCCCGGAACAAATTCTTTGTCCGTACTCAATTTAGACACATGAATCAACCCCTCGATTCCTTTTTCAAGTTCCACAAACACACCAAATGGGGCAACTCTAACTACAACACCACTCACATGCTTATCAACTGGATACTTATCCATAATCTCACCCCAAGGATCAGGCGTCAGTTGTTTAATAGACAACGACAGTTTCCCTACGTGCGACTCAGTACTGATAATCTTGACGTCAATTGTATCTCCCAAGTTAGCCACTTCCGTAGGATCATTAACTTTTTCCCATGAAATTTCACTTATATGCACAAGTCCTTCAAGTTCAGTCTCTTCAGCTTTTGCTTCTTTAAGTTTCTTAGGATCAATAATTAACTTAACAAAAATTCCAAAAGGCACAATCCGCGTTACTATTCCTGTATAAGTTGACTTCTCGCCTAACAGATCTACTATTCTCTTGCGCTTTTCCATGTCTTCAGCCTCCGAAACACTCCGCTCAGACAAAATAATCTTCTGATCATCACGATCATAATCCATAACTTTAGCTTCAATTTCTTTACCAACCACCTCATCCATCCGTTCCTGCAAATCCTGACTAAACTGCGATGAAGGGATAAATCCACTAATCTCATCCATCACCGCTACCACAGCTCCACCCCTATTTATTTCAAGTACTTTTACATTAACAATACTGTCAGTATCTTTCCATTCCTTTATCTTGTTCCAGTTATAGCTATCCGCAGCTTTACGTAATTGAACTAGAATCTGGCCTGCATCATTTTCTGGCACACCAACTACGGCTTCAATTTTGTCGCCAACTGACAAAGTCTTGATATATCCTCGTGCAGCTGCAAACTCCTTATCAACTACCATCGCCTCAGTTTTTGCTCCAATCTCCAAAGACAAACCTCGAGATGTAATTGATGTCACTATTCCCTCAACGATGTCCCCTCTATGCAAACCTCGTAACTTAACTCCTGAAACAGCCAAAAGTTCTTCCATTGTCTGTGGATTTGCTTTTGTTGAAGTTGATTTGGAATTACTGGTTTTTACTTTGGTTGCCACAAAAAAAACGTACCTCCCTTTCGTACAAATATCAGTCTATTATACACAAATATCACAATTCCTCAACCTGAAATTATTAATCACAATTAATCTACCCCAAATTATTAATCACAATTAATCTACCCCAAACTATTAATCAATCAAAATAATCTCATTCAATCCTAATTCAGAGCAGAACTAAAATCCAAACCACCCAAGCACAAAAAAGCCAGTTATTCACTGGCTTTAATGATAAATCGGCTCTGAGCTATTTTCGCAAGACCTCTCGGACTAACTATCGTCACCGCTGTTGCCTTTCATGACTCTGTTCGGAATGGGAAGAGATGGTTCGACAACGCTCCAAGAACCGACAACTGCAATTATAACACACTCATCTCTATCTCGTTACCGTAATTTTCCTACTTGGATCCACCACACTATCTGCTTCTAACACAATTCTTCCGTCAGACTTCAAGTATATCCAATATCCCGTAGCTTCCGGGCTTCCCTCTACAGGATCATAAGGCATTTCGGACATATACATCGGCACGAGATCCCTACTCAAATCCACATTCCCCCGCGCAGTTCCCAACATCTTCTTATTAGCTTCTCCCGTTGGAATCCCGACGGGAAATACTCCATCATTTTCAACTGTATATTGATAAATCAGATTAGCAAGTTGATATATATTATCTCGTCTATGTGTATCAATATTATTCTGATATTTACTTTCTATATCCAAATTCTCAGAAATTCCCATGTTTCCATTCACCTTTCCCATCAACTCAGGTAACGTCAAGACATTCTCAGGCATACTTACAACCAACGGTTCATCTAACGGTTCCATCGCCAAGCTGTAAGCTACACTCATCCGACCGAAACCTCCACCCAAACTATCCATCATCCCCAAATCTCCATAACTCAATTCATCAGACACATTCGAAAAATCCATCTTCATCACAGCAGATACTTTGGTCATCAAGAAATCATCCTCTCTAAACCAGAAATCCAAATTCATAGAGTCTACTACCTTCACAAATTGATCCAAATCCTTATCCACACTTCTATTAAATTCCGCAGCGGACTCAGATTTAAGATACTCACTCATCAACATTTGTATCGTCACGTCACTTGGTTTCCATGACACATGATATGCCTTAAATCCATATACATCCTCTTTGCCAACTAATTCAAATTCTTTACGAACTTGGGGTCTATTAATCAAATCATCAAACATCTCCATCGCTCTTACATTTGCTTCTGTCTCAGTGTTATGCTCATCCATCGCCCTCCTCGCATCTGTATCCAAGTCCGACAAATCGTATAATATCCAATTCTTAAACAAAGGCTCAAACATTTGTTTATATTGCTCCACAATCTGAGGATCTCGATTCCCCGACCCAACAAACGCAGAAACAGTATCCCAAATCGAATCAGATATGCTTTCTAATTTCACATATATTTTTTTATCATTAGATTTTTTGACCAAAGCACCAACTTTATATAAGGTCCCCGCAGCATTCACTCCCACTTCCATATCTAAATCAAACAGAGGATTTGCAGCATCATTTATGTCAATTGGCCCTTTTACCCCAAAATCCACCTTAGCAGTTTCTGTCCCAACTTCACCTACCGAAGCAGCCACCGAAAAATCCATATTATAACGAGTTATTTCCTGCGAGCTTTTGAGCGCACTTAACAAAACCTGTTCTGTAGTCTTAGGTGCAAACGGCACATTCGCCATCAAAACTACTAATTTACGCCTAAGCTCACCACTCATTCCCCAAGGTTTCCAAGATCCATATACTGTTGCAATACTTCCTCCAATTAAGCTTCCAATTAATAACAGAATCACCAAAATACTAAAACCCAAAAACATCACTTTCTTACTTCCCTTCTTAGGCTCTACATAAACAGCACTCAAATTTACATCACCAAAATCTGCATCACTCTTGTCACTTGGCTTATTAAAATCATCTTTACTTACTTCACCAGATTTATTCAATTGAAAAGAACCTCCCAGACTCCTTCCCGCCAACTGATTTTCACTACCTCTTTTCCTAATATCTTCCTTTCCTGTCTCTAACTTACTAGATTCAGAATCAATAACTGACCCAAACCCAGCCTCTCTTTTATCATCAACATTTAACTCAGCACTCATTAATAAATGATCATTTATGGGTTTCGGAACACTAATCTCACCCAAAAAACTCCCCAATGCTGCATCATCCCAACCTGCATCAAGTAATTCTTGTTTTATTTGTTTATCATCGACACCCTGTCCCCGCCGCGACTCAATATATGATCGCAGTTCTTCCACACCAAAAGCGTAACACAGAACAAAATAACTATTCAATATACCAAAGTATAGTTTCAAACTAATTCGCAAACACAAACATTTATAATATTATTCTCGTTTTTCAAAACTCAGCAAAAATTAAATTTTTTAATTTTATCTTAATAGTATGAAATCCAGTTTTACTAAAATCTCATATCCACCAAAACACACTAAAAAATCTTGTATTAATTAAATTACACAAACCAAAAACAACATTTCTTGAAGTATGCATTGGCAATACTCTAAAAAGTGAAGAGAAAAAAGTTCCTAGTAGTTAGGAATTGAGTGGCTAAATAAATCTAGTCACCAAAAACTAACTACTACTATTATGAAAGGATAAATTTTAATGCTTTCATTTTGACCAATTAGTACTACTCGGCTCAAATCTTCACAGATCTTACACCTGTAGCCTATCAACGTGGTGATCTTCCACGGGTCTCACTCCGTCAAAAGACGGATAGGATTCCTTATCTTGAGGTGGGCTTCCCACTTAAGATGCTTTCAGCGGTTATCTCCAAGGAGTATAGCTACTCTGCACTGCCGCTGACGCGACAACAGATACACCAGAGACTCCCTCCACCTGGTCCTCTCGTACTAAGGTGAACTCCTCTCAAGAATCCAACACGTGTAGCGGATAGAGTCCGACCTGTCTCACGACGGTCTGAACCCAACTCACGTACCGCTTTAATGGGCGAACAGACCAACCCTTGGGACCTTCTCCAGCCCCAGGATGCGATGAGTCGACATCGAGGTGCCGAACCACACCGGCGCTATGGACGCTCGGGTGTGACTAGCCTGTTATCCCCGGGGTAGCTTTTATCCGATAAGCCGGTGGCCTTCCACAAAGCCATCCGGGATCACTAGGGCCGACTTTCGTCTCTGATCGAACCGTCATTCTCACAGTCAAGCTGGCTTATGGCCTTGCCCTTACAGCGTGATGTCCATCCACGCCAAGCCAACCTTTGCACTCCAGCGTTACCTTTTCGCAGGAATCCGCCCCAGACAAACTGCCCATCTAACACTGTCCCCGAAGTCGTCTTCAGACTCCAAAAGTGAGGATTACATCTATCAAAGAGCGGTATTCCACTGACGAATTTGGACTAAATCCAAACTCTCCCGCCTATTCTCGACAGTCAACAAACGTAAGCCAATGTCAAACTACAGTAAAGCTCCACGGGGTCTTCTTGTCCTTCTACACGTAGGCCGCATCTTCACAGCCATTGCAACTTCGCCGGGTAATGGCTCGAGACAGTCTTCAAGTCGTTATACCTTTCGTGCGGGTCGGAACTT
>CAYUGO010000036.1:0-9524 GCA_964444295.1 uncultured Gammaproteobacteria bacterium
ACCGGCGACCTTCTGCTTGGGAAGCAGACATTCTACCGCTGAACTACCGCCGCGGATTAAAGAAATTATATCATTTTATATTTTCTCCTGAACTCGTCTGTTGACCCACCATACGCAATTTTCAGTCAGTGCACGGCTAAATATTTGGGTAGCTTGATTAGGATTTGTATATTGAACCCAATATGGTCTATTAGTATCAACACTAAAAATAGATTCTCCTGGTCCATTAATTAAAGCAACTGCATGATGTAGATTATCATTAATTCTAAGCCAACATACAAAAGATTGATCAAGGCCTCTTTTTAGATCTGCTTCTTGCAAAAGATTGGTCATTAATTTGGCTCCGTTATTAATTTTTTTAATTGCGTGTGGATTATCTGCTATAAATCCTGGTCGATGAACTCCGCCTGTTTGGGAAATAGTTTGACTATATAATTTGAATAAATAGTCATGATTTGCGCTTAACTGGTTAGCTTCTTGATATATTCTTTCGGGAAGAGTGCCACCTAAGGCTGCATCTAGAGCAACAACAGCGCATTGACCCCCGTGGCGTTGGGCTTTATAGAAAATATTATCTAAACTATTTATTGTTTCTTGATACATAAACTAGAGTAAAATGTTTAGAAGTATAATACATCTATGCAAAATAATATAAAATGGATTCACTTCTTAGGAATTTGTGGACGGGGGACCGCTGGAATTGCTCGAGTTATGAAGAAAAATGGAAATTATGTAACGGGATCTGATCAAGGTGTTTATCCGCCCATGAGTGACTATCTGGATAGGGAGCAGATAAAATATTTCAAAGAATACAATGCTGATCATATCGATGAAAATATGGATTTGGTTGTGATCGGTGGCAATGCTTTGCATGTTGATCCGCATAATGTTGAGGTGGAAAGGGCAAGAGAACTGGGAATTGCAATAATTGCCTGGCCTGAATTGTTAGCACAAAATATAATGAAAGATGAATCTGTTGTTGTCGCGGGAACTTATGGCAAGACGACGATTAGTGCCCTACTAGTTACGATATTGCAAAAGGCAAATTTTGATCCGAGCTATATGATCGGAGAATCTATCTTAGGATTGGAACATAATTGCGAAAGTACTTTGAGTAATTACTCTGTTGTTGAGGGGGATGAACATCCAACCTTGGGATATAGTACGAAGCCAAAATTTAGTTATTTTCCTCCAAAATATTTAATCTTAACCAGTGCGTTATGGGATCATGCTAATATTTATTTGACCGAGGATGAGTTTGTGGCAGTATTTGTAGACTTGGTGAGGGCTTTGCCTGTGGATGGGTTTATTGTGGCTGATAAGCAAGGAAAGAATTTAGATAGGATTTTGGAAAATGCAAAATGTAGGGTAATTTATTTTAATAATGATAATAATAAAGTAAATCATATCGAAAATGATGAACAAGATGGAATGACTGTAGATTTAAAATTGGAAAATAGTAGTATTTCACTCAGAACGCATTTATTTGGCTTACATAATGCCAATAATATACTAGCTGCTAGTATATGTGCTTATCACTTAGGAGTCGATTTAGAGGTCATTGGTAAAGCCATAAAGGATTTTAGAGGTATCAAGGGACGGCTGGAATTAAAATATGATGGTAAAGTTAAAATTTATCATGATGTAGGGCAACATCCAGGAAAGGCAAGAGGTGCCATTGAAGCAATTCGATGGAAATTTTCCAAGGAAAAAATTTTGGTAGTATTGGATCCTCAAGCCTCAGTACTTCACGATAGAGAATCATTAAATTGGTACGAAATGGGTGGATGGGAAAAGGTAAATGAGGTTTGGTTGAGTCAATTAATTCACAGAAGCAAAAGCGAATCTGGCCGAGTGAGTGCAGGAGAAATTGTAAGGGAAATAGCTAAAGTGCAGGCTAATGTAAAATATTTTCCTTTAGACATTCAGTTAGTTTTCAATATAGTTAATTCTATAAAATTCGGTGAATTTCAAGTTGTTCTAATTTTGAGTAGCGGAGGATGGAGAGGACTGTGGCAACCCTTATTGGATGATGTTAAAAAAATATGATAATTGAAGAAAATATTGAATTAACTGACCTAACAACATTGAAGTTATCTGGTAGGGTTAATAAATTGGTTAAGATAAATAGTTTAAGTCAGCTAGAAGAATTAAAGCAGATTGAGGATTTTAATGAATTGAATAAATTTATTCTAGGGGAAGGTTCAAATACTTTATTTAGCGGTGATTACGATGGACTAGTGATTAAGTGTGAAATCCCAGGACGTGAGATTATCGAAGATAATGAAAAGGACGTGCTGATTAAACTGGGTGGCGGAGAACTATGGCGAGAGGTTGTTACTTGGGCTGTAGCAAATGGTTGGGGTGGAATTGAGAATTTGGCGCTAATCCCTGGTACGGTCGGGGCTGCGCCAGTTCAGAATATTGGTGCGTATGGCCAAAGTTTGGTGGATATTTTTGAAAAGCTAGATTTTTATGAATTTGATACAGGAAACTTGAGATGTATTAACAAAGTTGATTGTGAGTTTGGGTATAGAGATAGTGTTTTTAAGCATAAGTTGAAAGGTAGGGGCATGATAAGTTATGTGTATTTACGATTGTCAAAAATACATAAATTAGCAACGGATTATTTTTCGATGTGGACAAAATATGAGTCGATTGAGAAGGAACTTAAACAGATTGCTCAAGTGCCCTACTCTATTGCTGATGTCTACAAGGCTGTGGTGAATATTAGAACAAGACAGTTACCTGACTGGAATGAGGTTCCCACTGCTGGGTCTTTTTTTAAAAATCCGATTGTTGGTAAGCAGAAATTGATTGAGTTGCAAAAAGTAATACCTGAGTTACAGTTTTATCCTGCAGATCAGTTATCTTATGCACAATTAAATGATAAGAAGTTTGAGAGTGAAGAATTTGTAAAATTACCCGCAGGTAGGTTACTGGATTATCTAGGCTGGAAAGGCAAACAGATTGGTAATTGTATGACTTATGCAACGCATGCGATGATTGTGACACATAATGGTAAGGCTAGTGGAAGAGAATTGATTGAATATGTGAAGTTAATGCAAAAAGACGTCTTTGATAAACTCGGAATTGAGTTAGAGATGGAAGTGGTTGTGAAATAAACAAAAAATCCCGACCTCCATGTTGATGGAGATCGGGACTGGTGATAGGAGTCTGTGACTTGAGAATTGATGTTAGATCAATTCAAATCAGAGATTCCATGTGAGATATTCTAGGGATCGATCCGATTATCGAAGGTGGCGCCCCCTTCACACACGAAATCATCTGTTGGTTCGTATGTATAATGAACGAGCACCTCGAAGTCCCTACCTGGATATCCACCATGGAATACAAATTCATCCTGACCATTACCAACTGTTTTCTTGTAAAATGGACCGTATTGAATCCATTTAAAGAAAACTTCATTAGTAGATAGAGTGGGAAATGTAATCCATAGCTTGGTATCGCTCTTATACGGTAAGTCACCGCCGTCTCGAAGTGTGATTTTTACGCCGTTATACAAACTGACAGTGTAGGTGTACTCAACTCCTCGCGTGAGGACATGCAGGGTCGCATCTTCAATCTCCTGACACGGATTATCTGGACCTGGTGTGAGAATGGGCAGGCGAATGATCGGCAGATAACATCCGCCACCACTTGTGTCAGGTGGGGCTGTAGGATTGACCAAAAGATCTGCTTCAGAATCGTTATTTCCTAGATCCGTGTCAATTGACTGGGAGATGATCCTGACATGGTTATTAGCAAGCGCGCTCTTGCTCGTAATTACCTTAGCGGTAAAAATCAGATTGCCACGCGATTTGGCTGGCAAATCACCTAGTTCACAAACGATTGTTAGATGTTGATCATATTGTGAACGAGGTTGAGCGACACAGTTTGAAGGCAAAGTGAGAACTTGGAGTTCTTGGTCAGGAAACTCGTCTATCAGCTGAGCCTTGAAAGCTGTCCCTGGGCCATTGTTCCCAAACTCTATGGTGTAAATTATGGTTTGGCTGATGACTGCTGTCGTGGGATTGACCCGCTTAGCACTGATATAGGCGTCGCTATCTTGAAGCATGCCTGCGTCAAGAGTCAGGTCTTCCATTTTGGTTGGGCTGAGAGTAGTGCAATCTGTGTTTCCGTTGGTCCTGTCGGCATCGGAATCAAGATTGTCATCACCAATGCCCGCAAGTGTAAATCGAAAGCCTCCTTCGACTGGGACGGCAAACTTGACCTTGTACGAACCTGGAATCAAATCGGGGAAAATGTATTCTCCTGATTGATTGGTTATAGTACTGGCAAGTTGTTTACCTGTACATGAATACAACTGAACAGTAACACCTGCAATGCCAGATTCGTTCGTGTCTTGAATACCGTTGGAGTTGGCATCCATCCAGATATAATCACCGATTTGCCCAATGCCCTTAAGTCCAAGGTCAATGGTGGGATCGTGTTGTCCTGGAGTAAGTGTGACCGTGCTGGTTAAGCCGTTGCTATCCAAGCTTTTGTCATTACCGACAAGAGACTGTGTAGCAATGTAACCCGCAGGGATGTTGGAAAACGTTACAGTGTATGTCCCTGGCGGGAGCATATCGAACTTATATAGCCCAGCAGCATCGGTGGGTGTTGTGCCTGAGACAGGCCCTGTGAGGGTGACTGTAACATTAGGTACCCCAACTTCACCCGAGTCTTGGATACCATTTGCATTGGCATCAATCCAAACGTAATCACCAAGTGATGCAGGCTCATAGCCGTAGAAAATACAGGCTTGAGCTGAGGCAAAAGTGTTGACGCTGGCAATTAGATTGCCTGGGCCTGAAACGAAGCTACCGCTTCGGGCAGCAACATCTACAGTAATTGTCTGTGTAGCCGCAGGGATGGCAAGAGTCTTGTTATCGCTTCCGCTGACACTTTTGGTAAGTACTTGCCCCGAAGCGATTTGAGCACTCTCATTGCCTTGAGCAACGACTTGTACCATAGATAGACCTGTGGGTGTGAACTCTACAACTCCTTGGCTATTCATGGTTACTACTTGACTGGTGGCATCAGTGTTGGTGACTTGGAAATCAGTCTTGACTGAAGCCTTAGCCAAAAGTTGAATTTCGACAACTCCAGCTAAGGGTTGGGGAAATGTAAACTGAGTAGCCCATTGGGTTCTGGACAGCGGTTGATTGGCGCAGTATTCTGGACCAACAAGATCCTGTCCGTTGATGTTGCGTGTGTAATATCCTCGCAATTCTGCATTGATTGGTGCAGAACTTGAGCTAAGTACCGTTGCATCTGTATCATATACAGTCGTGTCTTGAGCCATAACTGGCAGAGTTGCCAACATGAGCAACAAGACAAGAATTACAAAACTGCCGATTCTCTTGATCATGATTGAGACCTCCTAGATCTCTAAATGTGAATATCTCTCTATGAAAGTTTGAGAGACTCTAACAATAGACTTAAGGTAAATCTACTGTATGGAATCCCTCAAACGTGATTATAAAAGTGCAAAGTTTTTAGTAAATGAATAAATTGTTTTAACCTATACAAATACTTGACGTATTATAACACCTGTGCATATTTTGTATGAATTTATGGGAGATTTATTAAAGAAATTATGTTGGTGTGGAAGTTATGATTTATATGATTAGAGATGAGTGTGGGAATTTAGGAGTTTAATTAGACACTTATTGATAAATGGTTATCATTTGGCTCTTTGGATTTGCTTAGTATGTGAGGTTATATGCCTTGTTATCATTTCTAGAAAATCAATGGTTTTGTAAGTGCGGCCTCCCTTGCTATATGTCATCTGTGGAACTTTTTCAATCTCTATGCTTTTATATAAAGATTCATTTGCTAGATATAGTTTTGATACGAGGTTTTTGACAGAATATTTATTTAATGATGCCACACCTGTTTTGTTTATTGTAGACATTTTTTCTGGAAGAGATGGGTTTTTGTGTTGGGCAAGAGCTTGATAATTAGCAGCATAATTTTCATGCCAAAAGACGATATGACAAAGTACGTTTTTTACTGTCCATTCATCAGTCGCCATCAAACTTAATTTCTTGCTTTTTATGATGTGAACAAAAGACTCAATACTTGCTGAGAGGGCGACGAAAGAATCATTTATTTGCTGATTCGTTGTCATGTGATGCGTTTTTTAGAGATTATCCTTCCTAGTACTATGATGAGCGGGAAACGGGACTTGAACCCGCGGCCTTCTCGTTGGCAACGAGACGCTCTACCACTGAGCTATTCCCGCATAAATTTAATTATGCCATCGTTTATTATTTGTTGTATTATTTTTCGTGATTTTTTGGCTTTTAATTGATATTCTACACTACGAGCAACACTAATGCTTTCAAATTGTTGATAGAACACTAATCTCCATGGTATTGAAGATTTAGTGGCTTTTGATTTGCCAGAATTGTGTTCATCTAACCGCCTAAGATAATCAGTTGTACTACCGATGTAATATTTATCTGTTTTTAGGCTGTGTAAGATATAAACGTATGCCATTTAAGGTGCAATTTTGTGGCCTGTCCGATGTACTTCGGGCCGCTCTACCACTGAGCTATTCCCGCGTATAGAGAGTATTATAACTGAATTGTTAGAAGTGACAATTAGAATGTTTAATTTAGCGACTTGAAGGTGGAGAGAATTTCATCAAAAAGTGATTCATTGTGTTGGGTGTCTAGCTTCATTTCGATTGTTAATCCTAGATAGTTATCTTGAGATTGGTTATTAATCATGGCACCGATATATCCTTCGCTGGGGGTTCCAGGGGATCGATATGTAGGCCTGCCTGCGTCTGGATCGGTAGATACCTCATCCTTGCCAATTATTTTAAGGATTTCAATCTTATTTGAATTGACTATTTGGGTGATTCGATCAAATTTGATTTCAAATTGTTGGTCATTAGGGAAATTAATCAAAAATTTATTATCATTACTAATATAAGAGATGTTATCTTCAAACATACCTTCTCTCCCTGCAGAAAAATCAGCAGACGTTGCTGCGATAGTAAATAAGTCATTTCCGCAACCGATTCCACCTGCGTATACAGGTTTGGTGATAAACCAACTAGTTGAATTTGATGAAAAAGTTAAGCAATACTTGCTTCCGGTTTCGCCATATATCTCCTTGCCTTTAGGATAATCATTAAGTGCAAAATTATTTGGAAGTTGAAATTGTAGGTTAAATTGTTCTAGTTCGTAGGTTGTCCAATTATTTTTGACGTTAGAAGTAGAAATTGTAGGTGAGGGCGGAGATTGTGATGAAGATGATTCTGTAACTGGATCGGAATTAACCTTGTTATTAATTTGTATGAATTGATATCCCATGTAAATAACCAAACCAAGTGTGACAATCTGCAATATTATTAAGAAAATAATTAGGAAACTTAATTTGTTTGAGGCTTGATTCGGAGGTGAGTCATTATTGGTTGAGGCAGAATATAGTTGTGAGTTTTCCATAGTTTATTTATATTCTAAATTCAGAATTAAATATAGGAGTTAATTATTGTTAAGATAGGAAAATAAAAAATTGTTATGATAAAAAACAACTTGGATTGGTTATTTTAAAATTTTGATTGTTTTGATATAAACTTGAGAAGGCTCGAACTTATAAATTATCCGAAGTATTTTTGACTACTCTACTATCCTGGTTTATTGAATTTTCCTCAGGTAAGCGAATCCTTAGCCCCGTGGGTCATGCCTCTTGATTGATGTGGACCTGAGAGGGGTCGAACCTCTGACCTTTCGGATGTAAACCGAACGCTCTAACCAACTGAGCTACAGATCCTAATTAGGGGTTAGAAACAAAAGCCATAGACAGCTTGAGATACGCGCCCTGATAGTTGGTATTGTAGCAAATTATTTGGATTGAGGAATAATACTAATTCCGCAGTTGCCATTAATTGTTTGAGTATATGGGTCGTCGTTCTATTTAATCATACTAATTCTGGGAGGGGTATTTGCATCAGGTTTAAATGGACCCCAGCACCCGCTGGAGGGAATGGTTTCATCCACAAGTGAGAGATCTTGCCATAGTGGGCATTGTTTGCATGACCAATCCGGAGGATCTTTGAGTTCGGGATCAATAATAATAGGTGTTTCATCTCGAAGATAAAGACGAAATCCAGAAAATTCATGGCGGGAACTTGAGAAAGACTCAATTGAACGACAGATGGTATCGGAGATTTGGGAGCGAGGGGCAACTGCTATTTCAAAGTTAGCAATCATTATATGTGACTATTATAATTCTTTATTTAAGGTTTTACACTTATTTTGTCTAGGTTACAGCAAAATCATTAATTGCGAAACAAAAATGTGTATTATTTAGTTTATATACTTTGATGAACAACTCTTTGAGGAAATGGAATTTCTATGCCTTCTTTGTCGAACGCTATTTTAATTCTTTTTCTTAATTCTCCTGCTACATCCCATTGTTTTAATGGTTGGGTATCACCAAGAATTTTAATAATAATTGCCGAGTCATCAAAATCATCAACTCGCAGGAACTGGGGTGCTTTGATGATTTGATCTTTCCATGTTTTGTCTTCAGCTAATTCTTTACCGACTTGATTAATGACGGAAATGACTTTTTCGAGATTTGAGTTATATGAGATGCCGATATTTAGGTTTACTCTTGCAAAGGTTTTGGAGAGATTAGATACTGCTTTGATTTCTCCGTGAGGAACATGATGTACGGTACCATTCAAATCGCGTAGAGTTGTCATCCTTAAACTAATGTCTTCTACTAGGCCACATGTTTTATCAAAACATACAACATCTCCAATCCGATATTGGTTTTCCATAATAATAAACAATCCACTAATTAAATCTCGAATGAGATATTGACCACCAAAGCCAAAAGCTAACCCTGCGATTCCTGCAGCGGCAAGGAGCGGTCCAATGGCAACTCCAAATTCTTGTAATATCATGAGTAATGCAAGAATCCAAATTAAAGTACTTGATGATACAGAAAATATTCTTATGAGTGTATCTTCGCGTTTTTTTTCTGCATCTTTACTTAGATAGTTATTCGAAACCACAATCTTTCTAACAGTTTTTTCAATCAAAATAGATATTGAATGACGAATTAGATAAGAGATAGATAGTATTACAATGATTTTTATACCATGACTTAAAAACCATGGTGATATTTTATCGATAAATTGCTGAAATTGGTTCATATGGTCTCTTTATTTTAGATTTTCATTGTAGCATGCGTTATAAAATGACAACTTTGTTATAAGAAGGTATATAAATTCTGGACCGTCTGATCGTATGGTTTTATGTACGAATAACAATCTGGTGCCGGGGACAGGATTTGAACCTGCACGCCTTTTGGGGCTCATGATCCTGAATCATGCGCGTCTGCCAGTTTCGCCACCCCGGCTCAGTATTTAATTTTACTGTTGAGAAAGTTAGTTAAGTCATTTGAATAGATCCTGAAACAAGTTCAGGATGACGAAAGTTGTTATTTGGGTGCCGAGGACAGGATTTGAACCTGCACGGGTTTTAAAGCCC
>CAYUGO010000037.1:0-9485 GCA_964444295.1 uncultured Gammaproteobacteria bacterium
AAACAAATTATTAGAACCTTTATCCCTAAGTGTGGAAATATGTAATTTTACTGAATTAATCAAATGTTATGTCGGGAAGGAACGCAAAATGTTAATTAATTGTGGCACAAAATGTTGGCCAATTTTTCTAAATCAAATCGATAGCCATCACAATTTTAAATTAATAATAATACTAGGAGTTAAAACGCTTGAAATCTTAAATAAATTATCAAAACAAAATCTCATAATTGGTAAATTAAAGTACATAAAACTTAACAGTAAAAATTATTGGATTTTGCCAATTTATCATCCATCTCCGATAGCCCCATATAATCAGATAAATAACATCAAAATATTCGAAGAAGCATACTCAACTCTCAAAAGAATTTTATATGATTAAAGCTTTTATAAAATTTAACAACTTCAAAAAAAAAGAAAAATATCAATTTATCATCAACCCTCAGATACATCAGTAGATTCCAAACTATTGATTAAGTAGAGAATTTACATCCACAGTTTGTTGTTCACCGCTCTGCATATTTTTAACAATCACTTTGCCTTGCTCCCATTCATCCATGAAAATCATTATTGAGTTGTCTGGATTTATTTGATTGGACCGAGCGAGCTGTTTGGTTATGTTATCCGGATTTTGTTTGGCGATTGATTTGTCTATTAAGACCTTTTTGCCATGATTTCTTAATGTTTGTGCAATTCTAATTACGTCTAACTTATGATCCAAAGATTGTGCAACTATATAATAATCTATCTTTGACTGTAAAGAAGAAATTTGCAGTCCCCGAGCTTTGAGGATTTCTTCTAAGGGTACATTTCCAAACCCAAAACCTACCCCCGTTATACTTATGCCTCCGCCCATATCGTTGGTAAGATTATCATATCTTCCACCTCCCATTAGCGCTCTTCTAAAACTATATTCAGTTTTTCTATCAAATGCTTCAAATACAGTTCCAGTATAATAACCAAGACCACGAACAACATGCGGTGCAAACTCACAATACCCCGACATTCCATAGGCATTAATTAATTCAAGTACTTTCAGTAGATCTTTATATTCCACAGTTTCCCCTAATGATTTGAGTAATTCATCATCGATTAGGGTTTCCAAATTTGGTGTTCTTAACCATTTTTGGATTAAATTTTGAGCATTTTTTTCAGGAATAATATTATCAAGTTCAGTTGCAAACTCATCTTTTGTAATTTTCTCAGATCTATCAATTAGCGTAAGGAGTGCCAATCTTTGTTCAGTATTAATTTCCATAATCTTGAATACTCTTTCGAGCAATGATCTGCTATTAATTTTTATTACAATATCGCTCTCATTTAGTCCAAATGATTCAAATATTTTGATTCCGACAGCAATGATCTCAGCATCATCAAAGGCCCGTTCTCTATTGGAATCAGTTCGATCAAAGATATCAACATTGAGTTGCTTGAATTGTCTCTTCCTACCTTTTTGTGGTTTTTCTTTCCGAAAAATGTCTGGGTTAGACCACCATTTCAAGGGAAAACTTAGTCGGCCATCATCTTTGGCAATCATGTATGCCACGGTTGGTGTTAACTCAGGTCGCAAGACCAAAACACTCCCATCCGCATCTTCAAACGTATATGTATGCGCTAGCAATTCATCTCCGGATTTAACCTGATAGAACTCGATAGGTTGCAGTAAAGGACCTTCGATTTCTCTATATCCAAATGATTCAGTTACCCGCCTAAAAGCATCTTCCATTCCACGTACAGACTCTTTTCTTTCGGGAGGCATGTATTCGAAGCCCTTCATGACTCCTTTAGCCTTAAGGATTTCTGGAGTTAATTCATTAGATTTTGTATCCATCAATTGTTTAAATTAAATTAACTTATAGTTTTCTATCATTTATTTTTGTAATTCAAAGTCTACAAATCTAGTCTATATTAACCCAAATTCACATAAAAATACTAATCAGCAATTAGTAAATTACCTATTTATCAGATAAATTCCACCAACCATTACGATTATTGCTACAATTTTTTGCGTCAATACTTTCTTTGTAATATTTTCCATGCTTATACTTGGTAAAAATAGAGTCAGCAAAACTCCGTAAATGAAAATAAAAAAAGGTTGTAACCCATCAACTAGCCAAGTCAAAGTTATAGGAGTGAGCAATGACGCAATATTGAAAGAAACTTTCGCAACGATATTTATCAATTCGCTTATGCCATTAATAGTAATAACAGCTAAACTGTTGGTTTTCAACACATTTACGAACTCTTGTCGGTATGGTTTAACAAACATCAATAGAAGTGAAGCAAATATTGCAAAGCCAGTATATTCCCAGAAACTAGTCACCCAAAAACTATATTGAATGGCGAAGAACTTGAAAAACAAAAAATTGATTGCAAACAATAAGCAGGATAAGGTCATTAGCGCAAATATTTCGCCTTTGAATTTAATTTTCTTTTGATCAGTTAAGTCTAGAGTTATTAGTACAGCGCCAGCTATAATTATCAATCCTCCAATTATTTGAGTAATACTTAATGTCTCTCCTAAGACAAAGTACGCAAGGATATAAGAAAAAACAGGGATTATCTGGAAGAGAGCAGCGGAAACAGAAGCATCATCTTTGGTCAAAGCATAAAAATAAGGTAAGACCGCCAAAACATAAAAGAAACCATTAAGTGCAATTAATATAAATTTCATTTCAAAATTATTTATTACCTCAGGATGTAATAAATAAATAACAGGTAACAAACACACTCCAATCATTGAAGAAAAAACCATTAAAGCACCAACTCCACCACCTTTAAAATATTTAGACAATAAATATTTATCAAAGTGATTAGTTACGGCCCAAAGTGCAGGTGGTATCAAAGCAATCAAAAACCAATTCATTATTTAATATAACATTTTCCAAATAATTGCTAATCAGATTTGAAGTTAAATTCTTAATCATTGTATACAAAATTAACAATCTATAAACCAACATGTTAAAATTATCTTTTACCTCACTTTATGTGAGGTTTTTGATTTTATGGAACAAGAAGCAATTTTATTATTAGTTTTATTTGGAACTATTTTTCTAGCGTTAATCACAATTATCCAAAAATTTTGTGATAAATTTAGTTTCCCATACACAGTCGCACTACTTATAATCGGGATATATGGTCAGTTATCCGTCACACTATTCGGATTCGAACCATAATTTCATCTCAATCCACAAGCCATTTTCTATATAATTTTGCCAGCATTGCTTTTTGAAGCTGCAATTCATATTAATCTTCATCAGTTTAGATTGCAGTTCAAAACAATATCGTTTTTGGCGTCTTTTGGCTTGCTAATTTCTATTTTTGTAATTGGGATTGGAGTTTCAGTTCTGGTTAACATTCCTTTAAGTGTAGCTTTGTTGTTTGGTGCACTTATTTCAGCCACAGATCCGATAGCAGTATTGTCTCTTTTCAAAACTCTAGGAGCACCCAAAAGACTAGCATTAATCGCAGATGGTGAAAGCATGTTTAATGACGCAACGGGCGTAATTGCATTTCGAGTAATTTCAATTTTTGTATTAACCAATATTGCCTTTTCTACTCAGCAAGTATTGAGTGGAATATTTGATTTTGTCTACGTTTTCTTTGGTAGCCTAATACTAGGCGCAATTTTAGGATATGGAGTTTCCCAATTACTTTCTTACATTCGAAATGAGCGCATTCTAGTTAACACTATTACTATTGCATTGGCCATCGGATCATTTGCAATCGCAGAGCATTATTTTCATTTATCAGGTGTTATTACTACAGTAATCGCTGGAATAATCGTAGGGAATCTTGGTAGGAAAAAACTTCCTATCCAAGTTCTAAACTTTATTGAAGAATTCTGGGAAGTTGTAGGGTTTGTGGCAGTTTCCTTGGTTTTTTTCTTTGCATCATATAATTTAGATTTCAAAGTTTTCTTTGGTAATTTACATAACATTGGGTATGTTATTTTAGTAGTCCTAATAGGAAGATCTATTTCAGTTTATCTTTCGTCTTTTATCACAAATAAGTCATAACTGTTTAAAAACGAACCAAGTATTCCGCTAGCATGGCAACATATTCTTAATTGGGGTGGAATTAGAGGAGTAATTCCCTTGGTTTTGGTTTATACGCTCCCTGATAATTTTATATATAAAGAAGAAATTTTAGCATATACTTTGGCAACACTGCTTTTTACTCTATTAGTAAATGGATTAACCATCAAATGGCTATTAGTTAAATTAAAACTTAATCTCCCCAAAAAAGAAGAAGAAATTATTAGCGACGAAATGAAATTATTTGAAATCGAAAATCGCAAACAGCGACTCAAAAAACTGTCTTCTCGAGAGTTTTCTATCAATTTAATAAATGAAACAATGGCCAGACTAAATCTAAAAGAACAAACTATCAAATCAAAACTTACCCAAGATATTCAAGACAAAAATTTCCTTAAGAGTCTCCAGGTTCAATCAATAAAGATCGAAAAAGAAACGCTCCAAAGATTATTCCATGAAGGTCGATTTGACGAAAGCGTCTTTTATTACTTTGAATCTGAACTTGATTTACAGCTTGATGCACTTGAGTATCCAACAGTTTATCCTATTAGAGGTGTAGAAAAAGGTGGATATGTTCACAGGAACTATTCATATCGTAAAAATATAGTCAAATTAAAACAGTTTATTATTAAGAACAAGTTCTTAAACAAATTTTTCAAAATATCCAAACAAAGTATTATCGACGAACGCTATCAAATACTAAGGGCAAGATTATTTACATCTTATGCAGTTTTAGATTATTTAGAATCTGTAGAAAGTTATTTCAACGAAAAATCTCTTCTAAAAATGATTAACGATGTAAGACAAACACAGCAAAAATATATTGACATGAATCAAGAAGAGATTAATCAAATTTCACAACAACATCCTCAAATTATAGACAACTACCAACGACGTATTATTAGATTCATTATTCAAGAAGGCAAAGAATCAATTAAAGTTTAGACTATAGATAGATGAGTATTTGCATTAATTTGTTTTATTAAATAGTTTTTTTATTTACAAATTCCAGTATTATCTCTTGCACCTCGTATTTTACGAAGTAGAGACAATTATGCAGTATCGTTGCTTTATGTATTACAGAAAACTATAATTTAATTTGATGAATCTGAAAAATAAAGTGGTCCTAATTACAGGAGCTTCTAGTGGTATCGGTAAGGCGACGGCTCTTCTTTTTGCAAAACATGGTGCCAAAGTAGCAATAACTTATAAAGATAATAAAGAAGGTGCAGATGAAGTTATCTCAGAAATTACCAAACTTGGATTAGACGCAATCGCCTTACAATCTGATTTAACTAATGAGAGTGTCTCAAAGAGTCTAATCTCTCAAGTAATTAGTAAATTTGGAGAAATTAATATTTTAGTTAACAATGCCGGCAGGTATATAGATGGTGACGAATGGGATGGAAATATTGATATTTGGGAATTAAGTATTAAACAAAATCTATTATCCGTATTAAATGTTTCAAAATATGCGCTCATACAAATGCAAAAACAGCAGTCCGGAATAATCGTAAATATTTCCTCTCGGTATTCTATATCAGGTCAATTTGATGCATTAACTTATGCGATATCCAAATCTGGCATAGTTAATTTAACTCAAGGACAAGCCAAGTTAATGGCTCCATGGGGCCGATCAAACGCAGTATCGCCAGGTGCAGTCAAAGCTGGATATTGGTTGATAGCAACCAAAGAGGAGCTCGATCAAAATATTAATACAACTCCACTCCATAAATTAGTCGAACCAGAAGATATTGCAGAAGCTGTTGTTTTTCTCGCGTCAGATAAAGCACAAATGATTACTGGACAAAACCTAATTATTGATGGAGGGAATAGTCTTAAATAAACCATGAACGACGAAGGATTTATGAAACTTGCCATTGAGGAAGCTCTTAAGTCTCAAGCTTCGAGTGGAACTCCCATCGGGGCAGTCCTAGTCAAAGATAATAAAGTTATTGCAACTGGCCAAAGCCTCGTTTGGCCCCATAAAGATCCTACAGCTCACGGGGAAGCACAATGCCTAAGGAACGCCTGCCAAAAATTTCAAACTCTAGATTTATCAGGTTGCACACTTTATTCTACGCTCGAATCTTGCTCCATGTGTTTGGGTTGTGCTGGCTGGTGCAAACTATCCAAAATAGTCTTCGGAGCATACATAGAAGATGTTGAGCCTAATCCTTATGAACTTGATAATTATCACGCAATACAACACGCAAAGAGGATAGTGGGGCTCGAAGTGGTCGGCGGTGTTTTGCAAGCAGAATGCAAAGAACTAATGAAAAATATTCAGAACTGGACTCCTGTTGAATAGATATGAAACTATATAGATTTAGCCCGATTCAAAATAATGAACAGTTTTGCAAAGCAATAGAGCATATCCATTTTGAATCATATAAACTCTGTAAACAATCATTCGGTAAGTATCTTCCCAATGCAGGCAACATAAGTATATTTTGCCACTATGATGATGAATATGAGTTTTTGACAGGTCTTAGAAAAGAAATGACAGCGGCTTCGGATAACTTCAATCAAAAGTATTTTCTTCTACATAACCCAATCATTATTTCAGCTCAAGGAGATGTCCCTCAAACCATTTATACTTACCTTTATATCAGGAAACCGGATCCATATCGCCACCATGTTGGTGATATAGACTTTTATCTAGAGCCTTCTAAATATACAAAACTCAAAGAAGAAATACAAAATGACAAAAAAATAAAAGGAATACGAGTATTTGATCGTGAAGATCTAGACATGATTGAACTATTCAATCCTGATTTAGATGTACTTGCTTATGTAAGCACTAAGATCATGACTCAAATAGTTAGAACTAAACAATCAGAGGCCACTAACTTATGACGTATAAAGGAACTGTTGTTCAAGAAAGCTTAATAGATGATAGACAACTAAATGACTTTGAGATCGTTAATTATAGAGTGACTAATAACGAAAAACTTGAGGACAGATGGCATTTATTTACTGTTAATGTCACAAAAGAAGATATTTACAAACTTGCATCAAATTTAAAACCAGCTAAATGGTATTCTCATTTTTGGAATGGTGACAATGTAATTGTGGTATATCCCAACAAAACCTTTAAGCTTAAACACAGCAATCAATCTACATGGCACAAAGCAGTTGAATACGGTAATTCATTAGGGATTCCATCTAAACAGTTAGATTTTGTAATCGAAGATTAGTTAAAATGAAATTACTATATTGTGGGGAGCCTACCAAATGTAGTTCGCACCCATTATAGTACACTTTCGCAAAAAGAATTAGCTTACTTCAAGTCTTTATTTGCTATTTTGTAACTTGTGCAATCATCACACAGCTCTGCGATTTAGAATTGCCATATCAAATTTCAAAAACTATAATCAATTTAATGAAAAGATTATTTCTCGCAGCAGAAGCTAAACACCCTGATAGCATTGAAAAATTAATGACTTTTGTCGACGGATTTGAAGGAAAAAAGATTATCTATGTGCCAACAGCTTCAAATGGTGAGTTTTATGGTGCATGGAAAGGTGGAAACTCAATACAAGTTGCACACTCACTAGGTGCAGAAGTAGAAATTGTAGAACTTGAAAGTGCTGTTTATAGAAATATCTTTAAGAAAATAGGGAATGCTGATATTTTGTGGATTGCAGGAGGAATGAGTGGCTATCTATTGTACTGGTTCAGAAGGGTCAGTTTAGACAAAAAACTTCCTGAGATATTAGAAAAAGGTATTACTTATGTTGGATCTAGTGCAGGAAGCATGATTTGTGCAAGAACACAGTACTCCTCAGAATGGTTTATAGGCGAACCAGAACCAGGAGCCAGTCTTGTTCCAGGATTAGGTTTAGTTAATTTTGAGATATATCCTCACTATGAAGAAGAACTGCTTGATGAAATAAAGAAAAACTGGAAAGATGACCAGGGTGAACTTTATCTCCTTAAAAATGGTGAAGCTATTACAATCACAGATGACAAAATAGAGGTATTAGGCAAAAAGCGTGTTTTAAGTAAAAGTAATGTAAATTCAGATTAAACAATGAAAGTTGCATTATTACTTCTAGGATATTTAGATTCTCCCAATTATCTTTATATGGTAGTTTTTGAAAAGAGACTTAGAGAACTTGGGTACTTAACAGAAAGGATTTACCCATGTGGGTAGGACTGTAAGACGATGTTAGAACTTTTTGGCTTCAATTAACTAACAATCTATATATTCCCCAATTCTCTTCCGACACAATGTCAGTTTTCCTTAATTAATCTATTAGCTCAAGTGTTTATACGTATACCAAGTTTGATTAGAAAATATCTAGTTACCACTAAGGGATGTCTAATAAAATGTTTAAGTAAATAGGCTTTACTTATATCACCAACTTCTTTTTTAATTACATTCTTGCCTGGTAGTGTTGCCAGATTTATCCACTCATCAATCATTGGATCACGTAATTCAGGAAAATTACTTACATCAAAAAAATGAATTTCTTTAGTTTCTGAACCTGTTTGTGCTGATCCACTTATGATTTGACACTCAAAAATATAATTCGTTTTGTTTTTGGTCGTGTAATAGTATTCTGCAATTTCTCTCAAAACTTTTACTTTGTATCCAGTCTCTTCAAAAAATTCTCTACATACAGCTTGACTAGGAGTCTCATTTAATTCAATCCCACCTCCAGGTAACACCCAAACGGGAACATCCCGTCTTTTAATAAGTAAAACAGTATTTTTTTTCCTATTTAGAATAACTCCAATCGCACCATTTCGAGGTTTCATAATGATAATGTTAATTATAGT
Organism: uncultured Gammaproteobacteria bacterium; assembly: GCA_964444295.1. Lineage (GTDB taxonomy): Bacteria > Patescibacteriota > Microgenomatia > CAYXHB01 > CAYXHB01 > CAYXHB01. The sequence goes on from CAYUGO010000037.1 coordinate 8,823, forward strand.
ACTTTATTAATTTTATCCACAAAGTTGAAATTTCTAAATTTGAGGCTAAACTACATTGTAACAATACATTATGCAAATTGAGGACAATTCTTTTCGTAATAAAGTTCAAAAATACTATCATCACACTGCAAATTCCTATAGAAGATGGGGGTTAGATCCTGAAAATTCAGAACTTTATTCCTTACATTTTGGATTAACTGATGGCATGGATGAACTGACTTCTGATGATAATCACAATGCAATTAAGAGATTAACTACAGAGGTTCTTCATAGAGCGTCAATTAAAGAGGGAATGACAATACTGGATGCGGGTTGCGGTACAGGTACTTTTGCATATCAAGTTACCGAAGATTATCCAAGTACTAAAGTTTTTGGCGTTAATGTTTCACCAGATCAACTTGAATGTGCTGTCCAATCAAACTCGTCAAATCAAGAAAATCCATACTTCTCGATTCAAGATTACCATCAATTATCATTTTAAATCATATACTAATTCAATTATTTCATTCCTTTTGAATTAAATAGTAACTATAATTTCACATTGAATTACAAAATTATCCCTATATATCAACAAATTCACGGGGATCCCAAACATGAGAATCCCGTCAGGGTGGCTAACGGGGCTCGAACCCGCGACCTTCGCTGCCACAGAGCGACGCTCTA
>CAYUGO010000038.1:0-9459 GCA_964444295.1 uncultured Gammaproteobacteria bacterium
TTTCATAATCAAGAGGGTGGAAGCACAATTGATTCAATAATCGAAATATTATTAAAAAATAGACAAATAAATTCCCCAAAAATATTTTTTGATCCACCATCCCCACGTGACTGGGACGAATCTACACACAAGATTACCCAAAATCATATTGATCAATTCCGTCATTTAATTAGCGATAATAGAGGAGAGATCTTAGTTTATGGAGATTATGATGCTGATGGCATATTAGCAAGCACAATTATGGCGAACGTTTTAGAAGAAATGGGGCATCGAGTAATTGTATATATTCCCGATAGACGGAGAGACGGCTATGGGATGAGCATTGACAGCCTTAAAGGAATCCTAAATAACAATCCAAAAATCAAACTAGTTATCACGGTAGATCAAGGGATTAAAGCAATCCAGGCAGTCAAGTTCCTTAATCAATCCCAAATCAAAGTCGTGATAACAGACCATCACACTTCCGATGAAATATTACCAAGTGCTGATTTAATTGTTCATTCTACCAAAATATGCGGTAGCGCCGTGGCATACTTCCTTACACGATATTTGGCCACCAAACCCTTAAACGAAATCAATCTTCAGCTAGCCGCAATTGGTACAGTAACTGATGTTATGCCTTTAAGTGATATTAATCGCCATATAGTCCATCACGGACTGAATTATCTTAGGCAAACAAGCCATCATGGTCTTAAAGCTATTCTTGATTTAGCCCGAATCGAACCATCGACTCTTGATACTTATCATTTGGGTTTTCAATTAGGTCCTCGTTTAAATGCAGAAGGTCGAATTGGAGATTCAACCAAGCCATATAAAGTTCTTAGCGCAGACACTTACGAAAAAGCAATAGAGTTGGCGCAAGGTCTTGATGATACCAACCAAAATCGCCAAAAAATTACTCAACAAATGTTGTCCCACGCTCTAGAAAATTCAGACACAACGACCAAAATTATAATTGCTTCAAGTCCAGATTATGACGAAGGTATAATTGGATTAATTGCTGGCAAATTAACCCAAAATTTTTACAAACCAGCCATCGCGATTAATATCGGAGCAGAAGTATCCAAAGGCTCAGTAAGGTCAGTAAAGGGAGTAAATGTTGTGGAATTATTAGACAGTGTCAGTAGTCTGCTCTTAAATTATGGTGGACACCCTCTTGCGGGGGGCTTTACATTAGCTACCAGCCAACTAACAAATTTCATTAACTCAATTAATAAAATTAGCCAAAAAATCCCAGATGATTTACTCACTAAAACAATTAAAATTGACACTATCCTTCAATTTGACCTAATCAAGCCAGATTTAATCTCAGCTATTAATCAATTTGCTCCATTTGGACATGAAAATCACAAGCCGATCTTCGTTACAAAAAATATAGAAATTATCAAATCAAACGCTATGGGTAAGGAAAATCACCATCTAAAATTATTACTAAAACATAATCAGACCGTCATAGAGTGTTTAGCTTGGGGAATGGGTGAGCAAGTTAATTTGTTCGCTCCCCAAACGAAACTAGATATTGTATATACATTAAAATCAACCATATGGAGAGGAATAGAGCAAATAAATATTGAACTAATTGATTATCATTTATCATAATATGAGCCAAAATATCAAACAAAAATTTATTGAATTTGCCAGGAATTCAAATTCACAAATTGACCTCCAAGCTATAGAAAAAGCCTATGATTTTGCAGCAGAGTTGCACAAAGATCAGACACGATATTCAGGTGAACCATATATTATTCATCCAGTTGCTACAGCCAAAAACTTAATCGAATGGAAAACAGACACCCAAACAATAATTGCAGGTCTTTTGCATGACACATTAGAAGATGCCAATTGTGAGGTGGAGGATATCGTCCGCACCTTCGGTACAGAAGTTGCTCATTTGGTAGACGGAGTTACGAAAGTAAGCAAAATAAGATTAATGAATTCAGAAGAGGCAATATTCTTAGAAAATTTGCGCAAAATGATCGTTGCAACTTCCAAAGATCCCAGAGTTTTATTAGTTAAATTATCTGATAGATTACACAACATGCATACTTTACGTTTTGTCCCCCAAACTAAGCAGCGTCGAATTGCTCGAGAAACGTTAGAAATTTACTCACCATTAGCAGAACGACTAGGCATGGGTATTATCAAACGTGAACTTGAAGATCTTGCCTTTCCTTTCGTTTACCCGCTTGAATATAAATTATTAGTAAGATTGTCATCTCCATATTATCAAAAAGGGGAAAAAGAAACCCGAGATGCGCGCAACGAACTTACCAAATTATTAACAAATCATGGACTCGAAGTCCAAATTGATGGCCGAACCAAAGGTAAATATAGTTTATACAAAAAACTTCAAAGACCTGAGATTAATCGTGATATGACCAAAATCAATGATATTGTCGCTCTTCGGGTAATTATTAATTCCAACGATGTAGGATCGTGCTATATGGCATTAGGGCTAATTCATAGCATCTGGAAACCTGTCCCATGGCTTCCTATCAGTGATTACATTGCTCAACCAAAACCTAACGGATATCAGTCAATTCATCTTAAAGTATTTCGCCATCAAAGAATTTTGGAAATCCAAATTAGAACTCAGAATATGCACCAACATGCAGAACTGGGTGTCGCTGCACATTGGTATTATGACATTAAGAAGAATCAGGACAATGCATCTTCTCTAGATCTTGATAAAGGCGAGTTGCGTGCAGGTACCAAACTTAACTGGGTCAAACAATTAGTAGATATTATGCATGAGATTGAAGACAATAAAGAGTTAATTCATGATATTAAATTCGATTTTTTCAAAACCAGAATATTTGTTTTCACCCCACTTGGAGATGTGATCGACTTGCCAGACAAATCAACTCCAGTAGATTTCGCCTTCAATATCCATACTGATCTTGGAAATTATATTAAAGGTGCCAAAGTAAACGGCAAAATGGTTCCACTCCATTATCAATTAAGGCATGGTGATGTTTGCGAAATTATCAAAAATAAGTCAGCTCAAAACCCGCCACAGAATTGGTCTAATTTCGTTGTTACGAGTATCGCCCGATCTAGAATCAATAGAATATACAAAACTCCCCAATCTAAAGATCAGAAATAATGAAGGACCCCAACGACCAGCGCCGTAGCCAGCAATCCAAATGATGTATATTCCCACATAACTCCTTCATATAAAGTTTTTGAACGCTTGTGATGCCAATAGCCCCACAATATATAACAACCAGCCATTATCCCAGTTGAAATAATTTGCCATGTGGGTTTATGTGCAAGCTGATTATAGGCAATCAGCCAAATATTCAATCCGATTATTAGGACGATGTAATCCGAACGGGTTCTTATAGAAGTTTTTTTCATATTATTTAATAATTCCTGACTGAGTATATAAAATTGCTGTAATTACAAATAACAAAACCAACATATGAGCCCAAGTCTTACCTCCAGATCTTGGAAGCTTCACTTTTGCCACTACCACCATGTCAATTAAAAACACCATGACAAGTAATCCTGCGATAGAAAGGGTCCATGATTTGGTGAGCCACATAGGCGAAATTTTCATCGAATCAACATTTGAATTACCAATTATCATATTGTTTTCAGTTAATTGCTGAGAATCTCCCTCATTAGATAGTGGAGGAACTGATGTAATTTGTGCGACCAGTAATACTGTAGGGGTAGGGGACGGAGTAGATGATGGTCGTACTTGGGTTTTATTTTCTTCCACTGCGGCACTCGAAACAGCAGCTACTTTTTGACTTGATCTCTTAGCCCCAAATTCTTGTACTACTAGGGTAGTCTCCACCCCATCCAGAGTCCCATTTACCACTGCCAGTCCTATATCTTGGTATTTACCATTTAATATATTTTCGCGATGACCGGGCGAATCCATCCAAGCAACTACTACACTATTACTATCATCAAAGTCCCTTGCCAAATTCTCTCCAGCATACGAATAAGTGTAACCAGCTGAATTAAAAAAAGACCAAGGTTGAACTCCAGTTGGGCTTATGTGTGCCCAATAATTATGCTTAAACATATCCTCAGCCTTAAGTCTTGCGGCATTATTAAGCTGAGAATCGGCCACTAAAGGAGATAAACCGTTTTTTATCCTTTGGTCATTTGTCAATTGAAATACGCTTTCTACGCTTATATTATTGGCATACCCCAGCAGAGATCCTTTCGATGGAGCAAAATTTATTAACAAAGGTAAAACCAAGGCTACCAATGATAACCACGTAAATCCTTTGGCATGTCTCAATCGCGCTTTATGATTGTTTGCGTGGTATGGAATGAATAAACGCTTAAATGTCTTGGGCAGACGCATGTTTACATTATAAAAATTTATAGTCTCTTTGGCTAGTCAGATATTAATTACGAGGTAACAAACCTACAATCTGTCTAAACTGGGTACTAATACCAGCAAGTAAAGATATTGATAATCCTGCAATAATTCTCCACCAAACATTTGCATTGTCATTTGCAACTGCATTAGAAGAAGCAATTGGGCTAGGGGTAACAGTTATAGTTTGATCTACATCAATTAGCCATTGCCCAGATAATAGTCGTGCAGATGTTTCTCCACTGGGTACATATTTTTTGGCACTGGCCAAAACCTTATTTCTTTGCTTTGTAACATTAACAACAGCTCCAGATATACCATTATCGTAACTTAACTCATCAGTCTGATTATTATTGTTCCCATTCTTACTGCTGACATTATAAACATTATTGTTAAATGAGTTATCAATTACATTAGTAGTATTATCTCCACTTTCAGTAATAATCACTCCACCGATTTCAGTCTCACTTTGATTGTCGTTTGGTCCCGATACTGTTGCATTAGGTGTTATTGCATCACCAATCCAACTGCCGAATACATTTACGAAAGTCAGAATAACCTTGCCGCTCTGGAAGTTATTATTAACAAAGTTCACGATATTGCTGGCTACGTTGACATCACCAGTTTGGATATTTCCGCTGCCTGTATTTTTAGACGCACTATTGTGACCAGTATCAGCATTTATAATTATATTGGTATCCACATTAGCGTTATTATTCTGATTAACGGAAGTACTTTCATTATTTGTAATGCTTGAATTATTATTACTATCTGCTCCTGTTGTGCTATTTCCTGCACCCAAGTCAACGCTACCAGTTTGCGCAATATTTCCACTCTCATCTGCGCCCATAATATGTCCAATCCATCGTCCAGCTTCATTTACTACCACTAACCACCAGGTTCCGTCATTAGTATTTGTATTTGCAATGGTATTTGTCGAAGCCGATGCGTTCACATTTCCACTTACGATTTGACCATTTTCCGTATTGTCATCAGCGAAGTTAGTTCCTGTAGAAGCATTTAGTATTATTCCATTTCCAATTTCAGCACTATTGTTAGTTTCCAAAGCTGTAACTCTATTACCACTTACACTTGAATTATTGTTTGAGCCAGCCCCAGTTTGAGAATTTCCACTTACCTCATTTTGTCCGCAATTATTACAATTAGCTAAATCAGCTCCATTTGAACTATCTTGTAAGATCAAATTTCCTACCCAATCGCCAAACACATTTACTGTTGCAACCAAAATTTCAGCTCCTGAAGTTAAGGTATTATTCACCAAATTGACAACGTTAGTGACTACATTCGCATCACCAGATTTGATATAAGCGCTGCCGGTATTTTTATCTGCACTATTATGACCGGTAGTTGCATCAACAACCAAGTCAGATACAACTTGAGCGTCATTATTATTAACAATAGTTAACGCCGTATTATTATCCACTACGCTATTATTGTTAGAGCCGGCTCCAGTTTGAGAATTTCCTGCATTTTGACTATTTCCTGAGTTACCTAATGTAGTTGCAGATAAATTAGCAAAATCAATTACGATATCTCCTTGAGTATCATCAACGATATTGAATTCACTGGTTTTAATTCCCGCAATATCAGTATTTGCTACGTTAACCACTGTTAATCCAATATTTGCATCCCCAGACTCAATGTATCCATTACCTGTATTTTTCGAAGCGCTATTTCTACCTGTTTCACCAATGGCGATTATTCCATTATCAAGATCGGCTGTGTTGTTATTGGTAATAGTTGTTGCCGAATTGTTGCTAGTTGAGGAGTTATTGTTTGAGCCAGCCCCAGTTTGAGAATTTCCTGCATTTGCAGCCTGCCCATTAGTTATAGTCGTGCAACTCGTAGCTCCACATGTTGGAATTGACGTCGATGTTTGATTAGCATTATTTTCAACAGATCCAATTACATTTATATCTCCTGTTTTTATATAACCATCCCCCGTATTTTTATCGCTAACATTACCTCCAGTTGAACCAATTAATACTAAATCATTATCAATATCAGCATTATTGTTTGTATTTATATCCGTTGTATTCGTACTTGATGTGCTACTTTGATTATTCGAATTTGCCCCAGTGTTGCTATTGGTAGCAGTTTGGTTATTTGTAGTTTCTACTTGGGCTGGAGTCACAGTTGGAATGGCAACTGTGGGGGTGGGTATTGAAGTAGCAGATCCCGTTGGAGTCGGAGTTGGCACGACAGGGTTATTGGGTTGAGGCGGAGGCGTGGGGGCACTTACAGCTGGGGTCGGTGCCACGGGTGCTTGAGTTGGTGCCGGTGCAGTCGGAGCCGTAGGTGCGGTTGGCGCTGTCGGTGCCGTAGGCGGTAATGGTTGAGCTAAAATTCGGTATGGTAACAAAACCTGACCGAAGAGTAACGCCAGACAAGCGATTATTGAAATTTGTTTTCTATATTGTTTCATTATCTTTAATTAAATATAAATTATTGTTTTATTGTTCCTTGGGTTACTTGAGGTCACAAGCAACCCAAGGATGAGAAATTAGCTGTTCATTCCGAACATCCACATCATCATCCATCCCCATCCATTGCTATTACCAGTTGTTGGATTGCTCCAGCTGGGCATAGTTACTGAACCGAGAACGTTATGATTAGTATCTGATTCGACTTGAACAACTGCATCGACATCTCCGCTGATAATATCGTCGTTAGTATTTTTGTTTGTGGAGTTATCTCCAGTATTCAAATTACCAAATACATCATTATCAACTTCACAATTGTGATGTCGGAGCATGAATGACCCCTTGGAGTCACCATATCCGCAGTTAGATTGAAAAGCTTCAAGAGCATTGTCGATGGTAGCTTTTGAGTCATTCCAGCTATCGGCACCAGTTTTTTCATTGGCGGTCACGAACTCGATATCACAGCATCCAGCGAAATCCAAGAAATTATCGTTGGCACTTGTGTCGAGGGCGACACCGGCTTCTACATCACCAGTAACAACCTCACCGATTCCGGTGTTTTTGTTGGCGGTATTTCGACCAGTATTTGCCTTAAAATCAACTTTATTGTCGATATCTGAGAAATTACTCTGAGTTACTAGGTTTGCAAATCGGACTTGAATAGTTGACTCGTTGTCACTATCTGCTCCGGTTGTATCATTAGAACTACTAAGATAAGCACCTGTTCCATTTCCTCCATTCATGCGAGCCATGTTACGGTTGAGAGAATTCTCAACGATAGCAGTAGCTTCAGCATCACCAGTCATTACATAGCCTCCAGTTGTATTTTTGTCGGCTGAGTTTTTACCGGTATTGATGTCAGTTGAAATGTTGTTATCTACGTCTGCTGTATTGTCTTGGAAGATAGTATTATCTTTTGTGACTTCTACTTTAGATTTGTTCCATGAATCGAAACCTGTTTTTGCATTTGCGGTGTTAATATCTAAATTACATCCGCCACAAGCATCAAGATCAGCCATATTAACGTTGGCTTGGTTTTTGACGGCTGCTCCAAAGGAGACATCACCAGTCGCTACCGCGCCCACGCCAGTATTTTTGTTAGCTGAGTTTCCACCTGTGTTCATGTTCATTTTAATATTGTTATCAATATTAGCGTTATTGTCTTGCACCAATGTCGTTGTTTGTCTTACGACAACTTCTGACACGTTACTGCTATCAGCTCCCGTTGTATTGTTGGAAGTTGATCCTTCAACTGCTGCAAATACTGGTGTAACTGTGTTAACCAATAATGCGAGTGAAGAAATTGCAGCTGCAGTTTTGTTTTTGAAAGTTAGTTGCATTATTTACTTCACCTCCTTCCGAACGATTGATTTGAATGACCTGATAGTTTTCATAACATAAAAAAAACCCCGACCATTCTCATAATTTAAGAATAGTTCGGCGCTTCCGTTTGCGGTGGGCGCATGTACTAATGTAGGGCCAATGTACCTTGTATTTTGCCTTGTGTCAATATTGTATTTAATTAATTAAATACAATAGTTTGATATAACAAATTATCCACTGGTATTTAACGCAGTGTTGATTAAATAATCTGTTTTCTTAATATCACGGGTAGATACTTGAGTTACTTTATAATTCTGAATTATTATCTCTACGCTGCCGTATCCGGTAACAGACTTCATAGCCCCAACAATCTCATTGATCAATTCTTGATTAACTCTTTTTGTAGAAAAATTTATAGATGACATTGTAACCATGCCTTAATTAAAATTTATTTGAATATCTTCTTTATCGCCTTCTAGCTCTCCAACTTTAAGATTAAATTGCTTATCATCTTTATTTATTACGAAGGCGATCTTATTTAATTTAGTAGACAAAGGTTGAATTTCTAACATCCCCGAATGGACATCTGCTGCAAACAACTTGCCATCAGCAGATACCAAGCGGAATACATCAACAGGCGACATATATTTGGGCAATGAATCAGAGTTATCAATCTCCAAATTAAGTACCAAAAATATTTTGTCATTTTTTGTTTGTGCAGGCTTCCCTTGAACCAAAATTTCTGTTCTTTTTTCCGCGCTGGTTAAACGTAAATTTACTTTACTCAATTTTTTATTTGGCAATAATGCCTCAAAAGTAAATTCTTTGGCAACTTCAGTCTGAGCTAGTAAGGGGTTGTTGCTTGGAGTCTTGGTTTGAGCTAAAGCTCGGGCTCTTATTCCCGATAAGATTACCACTAATGCAATTAAGACTACGCCAATCCACAAGACATATTTAGTTGAGACCTTTGCTTTAAGTTTTTTTAAATTATTTTTCATACATTTAATCTCCATCAACATTAGTAACAGAAGTGGTCGAATAATAGCTTCTAGAAGGTTTACTGTCAAGGAAAAAGGAACACTTTGATATGTTAAACAAAACTATAAGACACTTACCTTAATATTTACTTTAGAATTATAATTATTTATCAAAAAACTTACTTTCATATCATCGTCATCGCTAAATTTAATAACTGAATTTCCTATTCCATTTGTGTTAGTTGTTACTACTGTTGATGAATGACCTTTATTAGCAATCGATTTATACCAGCTACTTACTGACTCAAAAGAATCGTTGCTCTCCAATTCCATTTGCGTTGCCTTTTTATCTTTTATAACGCAATTTGGACAA
>CAYUGO010000039.1:0-9416 GCA_964444295.1 uncultured Gammaproteobacteria bacterium
TCCACACCTGAAACTGTACACATAACTCCTTGAGGATTTCCATCCCATCCTTCAACAGGAGTAGATAAATGTCGTACGGGATCATCAGTGATAAATTCAGCTATTGTGACAGCTGTATCATATTTTTCGCTGTCATAATAACTCAGGAATTTCCATCCGATACCAAATTCCTCTTGGCAGAGAGATTGCCCCCGCTTATGTGGCGTTTGGGCAATTACTCCATTAGCGATAGGCGAGAAGGCATAGGGTTCCTTATTCGGAAAACTGATTTGAATACTAAAGTTGATATTTGGACTCAAGATAGTTATTTCTGCCTGACCTTGAGTTAGAAATTCTCCGATTACCTTTCTTGCAATCCCAAACTCTGTTTCAGCGATAATCGCCATAAAGCAGGAAAGAAGAAAAATGTTTATTACAGTGATAACTGTAAGAAAAAAAACAACCCGATTTTTTTTATTCACAATGAGTCTCCTTTATTTTAAGTTGTTAAACCTACTTTGGTTAGTGAGTGACACAAATATAACACAAAAGAACCTATTTGTATATACTATAAGCTATATATTAACCAGCCTCTCCTTCTGTCCTTTCTTCATTTTTTTTAACTGCGCCTCTCTCTTCATTGCTTCTGATCGAGTTTTATAAATTTCGCTATATACCAATTCAAATGAATCAAATCTACGTAAATACTTTGCCCCTTTCCCTTGTTTGTGCATTAGCAATCTTTTAGCAAGATTATTGGTTTGACCTACATATAATGTTCCAGCGCAAGTCCGCACTACATACACTGTAAAAATTCCCATAACTTTCATTTATTAATTTTATATCAATTATTTTTCATCAGTTTCTCATATACTTCATATACAATAGCCAAAGTTTTTACAAATAATATCTTTAAGGAGGTGATCATATGGACGAACACTCAAACAATTCATTTCCTAAGAAATTTCTCCCAATAGCTTTGGTTGTCATAATTTTAATTGCGGCCGTAGTTGTCTACAGTCAAGAAAAAACAGAGAATGAAAATGATATCGAAATGATATCCCAAACTCAAAATTCAGTTCCTACAGTTTCGAACGATACGCCTGTAAACACAGATACAACATCTAATATTTCAAATACCTTAAAAGATGGCACTTATCAAGCAGTTGGAGACTATGTTACTCCGGGAGGTCCGCGTGAAATAAAAGTTGATATAACTCTCGCAAATGGAATAGTTACCAATACTGCATATGAAGGCATGGCTCAAGATCGTGAATCTCGTAGATTCCAGTCCGAATTTGGCGATAATTATCAATCAAAAGTAGTCGGCAAAAATATCAACGAACTTAACCTGGTTAAGGTAGCAGGATCATCACTAACTCCAATAGGTTTTAATAATGCACTCCAAAAGATCAAGCAGCAGGCTGCATCTTAGTTAGCAGTAATTATCAAGCAAGCAAACTTTTTATTTTCAAATAATTTGTTTGCTTGTTAATTCTAATCAAAATATGACTAATACCAAACTTAAATTTCCCGCTATTGGTACGCAGTGGCAGATTGACTTATATCAAGATTATTTTTCTCCTGATTTAGTTGATTTAATTAAACAAACTATCAAAAATTTCGAATCGACTTATTCGCGATTTATTGATTCTTCCCTAGTATCTCAAATGTCCCGCCAATCAGGAGACTATGTTTTGGATAAAGATGGAATAGCAATGATCGAAATGTATCTCAAACTTAACTCAATAACTTCAGGAGCATTTAGTCCAACAATCGGACAGTTGCTCAATCAATCCGGATATGATTCACAGTATTCTTTCAAATCAAATCAAATGACACCCATGCCTTTGATGGATAAGATTCTCAAATTTTCACCACCGAACATTTTAACCGTGCTCAACCCTTGTCAACTAGATTTCGGGGGAATCGGTAAGGGCTATCTAATTGATGTTATTTCTAATTTAATCTTTCACTCCGGTCTTAAATCATATTGCATCGATGCTGGTGGAGATATGTATTATCGCCACCAAGATAAGAATCCACTTCAAGTTGGACTTGAGAATCCGCTCGATTTCAATCTAGTTATTGGGACGATTCCAATTATTAATCAAGCCCTCGCAGCATCCTCAGGAAATCGCCGCACATGGGGTAAATTTCACCATATAATTGATCCTCAGTCTTTAACTTCACCCAATCATATATTAGCCACTTGGGTAATTTCAGATCAAACTATTATTGCTGATGCTTTGGCTACTTGTTTATTTCTAGTCACCCCCCAAAAACTTACTCCTCATTTCGATTTTAATTACATGATTTTATATTCTGATCTTACCTTTGCTCAATCACCAGGGTTCAATGCTGAGATTTTTATCGAATAAATTATAATTAAGATATGCATATAGTTGATCGTTTCCTTAATTCAATTACCATGTATCGCTTGGTACTTAACTGCCTTGGATTCCTTGCATTTATCTCGATTATTTTTGGCTTCATTAATTTATTACCTTATTCTGGCTATAAGTATATCCAATTGTTGCTAATAATTTCTCTCACTTCAATTGTTGCTCAGCTTGTCTTAACCAAGGTTTTTAGAGCTATCACCAATATAGAATCATTTCTAATTACCGCATTAATTTTATTTTTAATATTATCTCCTATCCAAAACATCCAAGATGTATATATAACCATCGCGATAACCGTAGTAGCCATTACTTCTAAATTTATTTTTGCAATTGATCATAAGCATTTTTTTAATCCAGCGGCAATCGGAGTATTAACATTAAATATATTCGGATATGGTAATGGGATTTGGTGGGTAGGCAGTCGCAATCTTTTGCCAATAGTTCTTCTAATTGCTTTTCTTATTGTTCGCAAACTTCGTCGTTTTTCTTTGTTTTTTACATTTTTACTTACGGCTATTTTGACAATTTCAATTTCAAATCTTAGATACGGGATAACTATTACTGATTCAGTAATTTCATCTTTAACTTCTTGGCCATTAATTTTCTTTGGATCAGTAATGCTCACCGAACCTCTGACCACGCCGCCCAAACGTAATTTATATATTATTTATGCATTTATTGCTGGCATTTTATTCGGCTTTCAATTTAATCTTGGTCCTATTAGATCTTCGCCGGAATTTGCTTTAGTTATGGCAAATATTTTCTCATATATAGTAAGTCCTAAGTCCAAATATTTCCTTCAGTTTCAATCTCAAACTCAACTTGCGCCTCAGGTCGTGCAATTCCAATTCACCAAGCCCTCCAATTTTAATTATTTTCCCGGCCAATATATGGAATTTACCACTCCGCCTGGCAAAACTGACAGTCGGGGAAACAGACGTTATTTCACATTATCTTCATCACCGAGCGAAGATACTCTCAAACTCGGTATCAAAATTCCCCAAGAGAAATCCAGCATTTTCAAACGAAATTTACTTTCCCTACGTCCAGACACAAGAATTTTGGCTGGTCAACTTGCTGGAGATTTCACTCTTCCTCAAGATAAATCCTCAAAACTGGTTTTTATTGCCGGCGGAATTGGGATTACTCCATTTCGCAGCATGGTCAAATATCTAATTGATACTAATCAGTCACAAGATATCATTTTGTTCTACATTTGTTCTTATCCCAATGAGTTCGTGTATCAAGAGATATTTGATGATGGCAAAAGTCTAGGACTCAAAACAATTTACGTTATAACTCAAGCAGCAAATGCACCTAAACAATGGAGAGGAGAAGTCGGTTATCTAAACAAAGATTTAATAATCAAACATGTGCCTGACTATATTAATCGCAAATACTATTTATCCGGCCCCAATATGATGGTTGAGTCGTCCAAACAAATTTTACAATCACTCAATATTTCCAGATTTAATATCTTAACAGACTACTTCCCCGGGTTCTAATCAATTAATTTTTAATGTTGTAATTTATTGACTTCCAAAGTTATCATCAAATCAACATGAAAATTGTAATAATATCAGTTGTATTGATAGCCTCGTTTTCTGTAGGTTATTATTTTTTCAAGCCTTCTGATTGTCAGGCTCAAGGCTGTGATGCCAAATCTATGTTAACAACAGTCTCACCACAAGAATTTAATTCAAAATTAACCGCGGTTCCAGACTCAGTTTTATTGGATATCCGAACGGCAGATGAATTTTCTCAAGGCCATATCGTTAATGCAGTTAATCAGGATTTCTACCAAACATCAGATTTCAACGCTAAGCTTGATTCACTAGACAAAAATTCCCCCTATTTTATCTATTGCAGATCCGGCAATCGCTCTGGTCAAGCTCTAGAATTAATGCGCCAAAAAGGCTTTACCAACGTCACCAATCTTGCTGGTGGGATTGTCGCCTGGGAATCTATGTATCCAGTGGTCAAGTAATCATCTGCTTATTATCTCAATCTTTCTATTTCGAAACTTTTTCTTCAGTAATAACTTAAAGTATATTTTCAACCGTAATAAATTTTGCTAAAATCAAAAGCGGGTGAGATGTCGGATTCCAGTGCCCGGCATCTTTTTTCGGTAAACACCTGCGGTCATAACCGTAAAAGGTAGTCTCAGCGGGCTACTGCGGCTGGCCCATCAAACGCTAATTTTTGGTGGGTCGGTCGTCACTTTCCTTTTTCCTAATCTTTCACATAGAAAACTCCTAACTATTATTCTAATTACATAAACGCAGCTTATTACGTTTTACATCGCTATGAATGCTACACTTAATTGATGTCTGCCTTTCTAGAAATGCTGCTCAAAATCACGCCATTAATAATTTATACGATTATTGGTTATGGTAGCCGTAAAATACTCAAAACCGACAAAAATCAGATCGCATCACTTCTAATTTATTTTCTTCTACCAATAATTACATTTCATGGAATTTTTACTGTTGAGTTGAGCAACGGAGTTATTTTCCTCCCAATAATTTTTTATATTGTTGCAGCAATAATTACTTTCACTTTCGTATTTATTGGTAATAAAATCCTCAAAGATAACAGGGCTAACCTGGTAGGTTTTGCTACTAGCTATGGCAATTATGCTTATTTTGCAATTCCAGCAAGCATTGCTTTCTTTGGAACTGAATCCGAGAGTCTTGTGATTGCAGCCGGATTTGGCTTTACTCTTTATACAACCACAATTGGCTATTATGTTACAGCCCGTGGGAAATTCTCCACGGCCCAGAGTCTTGCAAAAACCTTAAGCTTGCCATCAACCTATACTTTTTTCCTCGGTCTGATATTTAACAAACTCGGTTTTGGGAACTATATTTTTTCAAACATTGCAATTAGTCAAATTTATACAGAGTTAATCAAAGATGTTAGGGGAATATTTACAATCCTCGGCATGATGATCTTGGGTATTGCTGTCGCAGAAGTCAAAAAACTTCATTTTGATTTCAAATTTACACTTCTAGCACTTGCAGCTAAGTTTATAGTTTGGCCGGCTATGATTCTGTTCATTATTTTCTTAGATCAAAACTTCATCCATGTTATAGATTCCTCACTCAGTTATAACATCATGTTATTACTTTCACTCGTACCCACAGGCACTACGTTAGTTGCTTACTCGTCTCAACTAGGAGTCCATCCAGACAAAGCTTCGATGGTAGTTATCTCCAGTTCCCTAATTGCATTGATATATATTCCTCTAGTACTCAGTCTTATAAAGTTTAATTAATTGCACCTTCACATTTCGTCTTCTTCCACCTAGCAGATAGTATAAAATAAGCTCATGAATGATGACTCTTCTTTAAACACTTCTCTCCAAGACAAGTCATTTGCCTATATTTCACAGTTTGCGGCCGCTCCTTTTGTTTTAGAAGAGATGAATCAATTCCGAACTAAATACAACAAAAAATCAATCTTAGAAGATATTTACGGACTTGATCTTAACCTAATTGGCAGAGGCCTTTGTTTACCAGCTACCACATGTACTTGCCTAAATTCTCTTTATGGAATAAAGCGCTTTGATGAAGCATCTATTGCATCAATGTTTCAGATTTTATTTCCTTTGCACGGGACGCCTGCTAATGATCCTGTAACCCAATTGCCATATCCTAACGGTTGGCAAATAGTTACTGATCAAGGAGATATGTATTATCATGCGATCGATTACTGGGTTAATCATATTGCTCAAGGAGAGGTTCGCGCCTCAATACTTATAAACTACGATAACCTTGAAGATATCTCTACCCTAGTCAAAAGTTCAAACATTGTTGCAACTCTGTCTTTGGATAATATTTTCACCCTCGATTGGATATCAAAAATACAACAAAAATCATCAGTTCAATTTATTAAACAAGATGAACAAGGAAAATACATTATCAATAATTTAAATTCAAACGATAAACCATTCCAAAATGGCAGGCATGCAGTTTCGCTTCTTGATGCAAAAGACAATCATTTACTTATTTCCGACTCGTTTGCCCTTCCTGGCATTAGTGTTGACCAGGCCATAAGATGGTGGCCATTAGACACAATTGCCAAATATACTCAGTACCAATCAAGTTTGCCAAAGCGAGCTATTATATTTTCATTTACCCAAGACTCTAATCCTCAACTTAAGAAATCAATTAATAATTTTGGGATTCCTAGTGCAGTTCCTAATTAGATTTCGCCAAATTTTCCCGAGTCCTCAACTTAACGATTTTCTTTATCAACTCATAAGGAATCGGTTTATCAAGTCGAAACTGAATCGTCCCTTTGCTGGCTTTATATCCAGTTAATTCTTTCTTTAATTTATCAATACAGTTCGAAGATGCAGGATACAATCCAATATGTTTCTGAAAAGCTCCAATATATATAAGCGGTCCGTTGAGATTAAATTCAAGCACTCCATAACCCATTTTTTCAACCGCGTCAGGAGCAATTTCTTCTACAATTAATTCAATGCTTTCCAAAATTTCCCTTACTTCTTTGTTCTGTTTCGCAATATATTCTTTATAATCCATGTATTATATTTTACACGGATCTAACCAAATGAAATCTATTTTTTATCCGAAATTAATTAGTAATACAGTCACAGTTGTGGTCAACGACAAAATGCAGCAGAATTTCATCTACACTCTCACCCAACCAATCGGCCAAAATTTCGATCCTCAATTCAAACCTCAACTTACACCTAGACAAATGTTGGCTCTAGGTGTTTTTGGAGGTAAATACATGACTGACTGTCAAGAAGAATTCCCTCATGATTGGTTTGTTCACGCCAAACTCAGTCCTCATAAGCACGATCCTGATCTAAATTATTTTGGTGTTAATGCTAGTCAGTCGCTTGCCATTTGGCGCAAGAATGGCTGGATTTATGCAGAAGATCCGCGCGGTTGGTTCCAATGGTATTGCAGGTATTATATGGGCCGTAGATTAGGACAAGAAGATGATCGTCAAATCAAAAGATGGATCGCAATAAAACGACACGTTAGCCAAGTCAAAAATAACTGTATTAAAGAAGACACAAATTGCAGACCCCGCCAAAGACAAGCTCTTCTGCACTGGGCCTATGATAGCAGGAAGATATGATTAAACTCAATATTTATTTATAAATTAGAATTAATTTCTAGGTTCATTTATTTAGGCAAAAATTTATCAAATAAGATAATCAAATCACGCCAGGCATGTTTTATTTACTTTATACAAAATTATATAAAAAAAGCACCTTCCCAGGGAAGGGAAGGTGCAGGTATCAAATATTACCAACCTAGAGATCTCTCTATTACTGAATCAACGTATACACATGTATAGATGATGATGTCATACATGTAATGAACTACGATTCCAGCAATGAGTCCATACTGGAACATTAACCAGAAAAAAACATCCCTAGAAACCAGCTGTTTATCCAGCCGAAGACTCCCTGATAAGAATGTTCATTTCTGAATTTCCCATTAGAGGACAAAATTGCTGCTCCAACTGCCCATCCGAATCCATTAAATAAGAACGGATGGAGATATCCGAGGGTAATGAAATCGGCAATTGGGCCCGTAAAGTGGAGGAATATCCACTCAAGGACTCCAAATCCTGCCCATCCAAAAATAAGCCAATTGAAAAACTTATACCAGACGATTTCATTATAGAAAAAAAGCCATCGGAAAATTGGTTCTTCCATGACTCCGGCAAGAATACTTATCAGACATCCCCCTCCGAGGATAATTTCTGCGTGTTGATTAACATTACGTGTATTACGAGTGAGGAGAGATCTTGCAATCGTAATTCCACCTCCCCAGGCAAATATTGGCCAGGAATTCCAGATTGCTTCTCCCAGTGAGCCGTTCAATTTCCAAAATTGAAAGGTTGTAAAGGGAATTACAGTAGGCCATAGCCATTCAAAAAGTATTACTGTAATAAACGATGCAATAGCAGTGATCAAAAGGCTCCTACTTTTCTCTGAACGAGCCAGCATCAGAATCTCCTTTTAGTTTGAAAAATTTGAAAGAGCAAATAAACATAGAGACACCTAATGGTAGGATCCCTACTGCTTAATGTGATGAATTATATAGAGAAAATACCCAAAGTCAATATTATAGGATAAAAATTATTTTAGAAACCTTTATTTATAATCATAAACACACCAAAATTTTGAAGAATTGTATGTCTTTTTTTACTAGCTGCCCTTAGGAGAGCTTACAAGAACTCTTGAGGGAATATTATTTGTGAGTCCAAATAGAAGTCAAACATCTAATCAAATCTTGGTTTAATTTATTTCCATATTCAATCAGAAAAGCTGGTTTCAATTCTGAGTTAAGAATAAGCATTCTTATTAATACAATTTCAAAAAGTTGTTTATCCTCGTTCTTTTCCTCTACTTTTAGGGTTGTAGACAATTTCTCCAACCCAAGGGGTAACGATAACGTTATTATTAGACTCTAGACATCGTTCTTTTCCTTCAATCTCCTCATAATTGTTGTTAGTTTCTTTAACAACAAAGATGCCACAAGCTCCACTGGTCCAACTTCCCTCAAGCCTGCCTTGACTGTGATGCTCTATCATCAAATCACAGACATCTGAAAATTCTTGACCTCTCAATTCGATATCGCAATCTCTACATATAGCTTTGAATGGTGACATAGTCAGCTATTCTATAAATAAACTTAAGTAAAATCAAATACGTAATAGTTTTTACCGCAGTCTGCGTGGTTACTTGGTAACCGGTGCTTGGGGTACCTAACTTGATCCTTTTTTGAAACCTCCGTTTGTCATTTGACCTCTTACACCATTGACACTTGCCCAACCACACCAATCTCTCACTGCGTATCTTGCTTGGTCGTTAGGCCCTACTAATCTACAAACACCACCTGCTTGTAAAGAGTCACAGCTCCTGCAAAAGTTGGCAATTGTCGTTTCTTCTACCTTACCACTCAAATCTACTTCGAAACCCAAAATTTCAGCAACAAAATAGTCTTGATATTTTGGTTTAAATTTTCTGATTTTTCTTGT
>CAYUGO010000040.1:0-9374 GCA_964444295.1 uncultured Gammaproteobacteria bacterium
TGTCCTCGCTTATTGATAATAGGGGTATACGAAATTGCTATTTTCATTTTTTTTATAAAAAAACCTCAGTAATTATGTCACTACTATTTATTCCTTGCTCCTGCAAAATATCATACACATCATTAATCATATTTGTATTCCCACAAATATAGCAAACCAAATCTTTACTATCTTTAATTGGATTAGCTAACAAATAATCTGTAACTCGACCCGCATAATCATCTTTAGTTGGCTTTTGTGACACACACGCCACATATCGTTTCGCATTATAATCTTGATAATCATACTTTTCCTCTGACTCCCTAATTCCATGCAAAATTTGATAGTCAAGATTAGGATAAGTCATCACAAACGAATGAAATGGCGCAATCCCTGTCCCTGACCCAATAAACAAAAATTTATTCTTGTTAATTTTTTTCTCATCCAACACAAACAACCCATAAGCTCCATCCAACGAAACCTCATCTCCGATTTTAAGTCGCTTCAACCGCGGAGAAACCAATCCGCCTTCAACCTCACGAATTATAAATTCCAAATATTTCTCTTCTTCCCCTGAATACGACGAGTACTCTCGATTAATCGCATCATCTACCAACCCGATATTGAAATGCTGACCGGGGATAAACTTCATTTCCTTACGCTCCAACCTAATCACATAAGTTAGAGGAGTTAACTGTCTAATTTTTAATACTTTGTGTGTCCCACTTTGACCCATGGCTTTTAATATACGCATTAGTTGTGTTCTTGGCAATCAAACAAATTGTTTTACAATGTTTCTATGAAACTTATCACTACGGAGATCATTCATCTTTCCCTTTCTACCGTAATCGGATTATTGTTTTGGCCGACATCTGGCATTTTCGGATTAGTCGGAGCCATTTGTGCAGGCTTTTTGGTTGATAGTGACCACTTAATTGATTATCTAATCTATCTCAAAAACTGGCGCAAATTCTCATTGAAGCAATTCATCTCTAGCGAACAATTTGTCAAAACCAATAAACTCTACATCTTTTTCCATAGTTGGGAATACGGACTCATATTTTTGATTCTTGGCATCACTCTCAACCAACCAATTATTACTACCATTTCAATTTCTTATCTTACACACTTAACAATCGACCAACTTACCAATGATGTTCGTCCTACTACCTATTTTATCCTGGCCCGAGCCAGACATGGCTTTGTCAACCAATGCAAAACCTAAATCTCCCGCCGTCTCATCAACCACACTCCATAGCCGCTATTTCCAATTAATAATATGCTTTGTATTATCACATTAACGTAAACCACGCTAAGAATTGATGAATGAAAAACTACAATCATCAAAGGCTGCCAAATAGCTCCTCCCAACAATCCCAAGATGATTCTAGGTCGGGATATAGCCATAAAATAATTAATCACCACCAAATTAAGTGAATAAAGCAACATGCCTATCCCCGCAGGTACTAACAAATTCTGACCCTCCAAATACGCAGTTCCTGCCAAAATCTTAATCAATAACTCTGGAAACAAACCAAACATCACAACTCCCGTACCGCCTATTCCTGCCAAAACCAAAACAATTCCTATAAATATTTTAACTGTCGATAATTTCAAATTTGATCTTCGACTAATTATCGGAATTACTAATAAAGTCAAAGGTAATGTCCCGAAATAAATAGTCTTAGCCAAAGTCATTACCGAAGCATATATCCCCGATTCTAATGACGAGAAATAATACCGTACCAGTAAAACATCCACCGTAATCAATGACAAACTTGCACTCGAATATACAAACGCATAGGATCCTAAAGATCTCAGTCCAAACTTAGTTTGGATAGTTATCATAGGCCAAATTGTCTCCCGAATTACCACCATTGCACCAATCATCGCCACAATCATCGCCACGAAAATACTCATCACAGCTCCCATCACTCGATAACCCATGATTATCAGCACATATGCAGTTATTAACTTAACCACCATCCCCACAATTCCCACAGTTATATAAGTTTTTAGTTTCTGCTGGCCCAAAATATACGCATTTACAATCGAAGACACAATCGTAGGGAAAATACTTATTGCCAATATATATATAGCCCCTCGTTCTACCCTAAACATTGATCCCAGTAATGGATTAACAAGTAATAATCCACCAAATATAATTACACTAAACACGAACGATTTTCTGACCAAATAACCAAACAAACTATTTAATTTTTCATTTTCACCTCGCGACACATAATCAGCCACTTGCTTAGTCACCATAATCGAAATTGCACTTGAAGGAATCGTCAACAGATATAACAAAGATAAATAAGAAGCAAACTCTCCATACTCAGGCGGAGTTATAAGTTTCAATAACAAGAAATGAAACGCATAATTCCCCAAATTAATCACAAAATTACCCACATAAAAAATCGCCGATTGCCGAGCAGTGGAGGAGGAGATGAGTTTTCTTAACACTCGCATAAATAACATTGTAACTTGTCTCTCATCAAATACGAGGGTAATATTTACATAAATACGCCCACTATTTTAGGATGTATATACCAAAATGACCCATCCATCAATCTCCGTAATTATTCCCACCCTTAATGCAGCAAAGGTTCTAGGTAAATGTCTTCAATCAATAGAATTACAGGATTATCCCAAAAACAAAATTGAAATTATCATTGCAGACGGCGGATCAACCGACCAAACAATACCTATTGCCCATAAATATAAATCAAAGATAATCTCTAATCCTCTCAAAACCGGAGAATCAGGCAAGGCAATAGGAATAAAACATGCCAAAGGAAAATTAATTGCCTTAATTGATTCAGACAATATTTTGCCAAATAATAAATGGTTTTCACAAATGATAAAACCATTTGAAAATAACCCAATTATCCTTAGCGAACCTTGGGAATATACATATCGCAAATCTGACCCTTGGCTCACACGATATTTTGCTTTGTTGGGAATGAATGACCCCTTGTGCCTATTTATCGGCAACTACGATAGGATTGGTGTCTTACACAACGGCTGGAGCAGTTATAACTTTAAAGAAATTAATCACTCCTCCTGGATCGAAGCTAACTTAAGTCAACTTCCAATCCCAACGATTGGTGCAAATGGAACTATAATCAAAAAATCAGCTCTCGCACAAATAAACATTGGAAATTATTACTTTGACATTGATATCCCAATAATGATTCTAAAACTAAAAGGATCTATCAACATCGCCAAGGTTAAAACAGGAATAATTCATACATTCGTGGAAGATAATCCAAACAAGTTTTTCCGTAAACAATGGCGTCGAATCAAAGATTATGGATATCATCAAAAAAATGGAAGTAGAACCATAAATTGGACACAAGACAACACTAAATATGGGATCATTAATTTTATTTTATCGTGTATATTAATTATACCTATCTTATGGCAAACACTCAAAGGTTTATGGAAATCCAAAGATTGGTGTTTTATATTTCATCCAATCGCTTGTTACAGTACACTATTCATCAATGTCTATGGAGTTATCAACAATAAATTTATAACAAACGAAGCATCCAGAAAAAACTGGAAACAATAAAATATGGACAGTGTAAATTCTCAAAATCAAAAACAAACGCTCAAACTAAGTATCCTAATTCCAACATATAATGCTGAAAATTTAATCGAGGAGACACTTAAAAGCCTTCTTTCACAAAATTTTCCATTTCATGAACTAATAATTAATGACGATAACTCATCTGATCAAACATATAAAAAAGTTAAACAATTTAAAGACAAAAGAATTAAATTTTTTCGTAACTCTAAAAATCTTGGATATCCAGCTAACTTAGAATCTGGTAGAAAAAAATGTTCAGGAGACATTTTGTTTATAATGGCTCAAGATGATATTTTAGCTTCAAGAGCTATTCAAGAAACTTACGACGTTTTTGATAAAAATCCCAAAGTTGGAGCTGTAACTCGACCTTATTTTTGGTTTTATAATGATATAAATAAACCCGTTAGAGCTAAAAAACCCTTAAATCTCAAAAATAATGAAATTGTTACAATATTTGATGAACCTCAAAGAGTTATTCGAGTAATTGACACACTTGATCAATTCTCAGCCTTAGCATACCGAACAAAATTTATGGATATTGGCTTTCATCCTGATATATTTCCTTGCCACATATATCCTTTCATTTCAATTTTTAAACATCATCCAGTGATTTTTCTGAAAAATTATAATTTAGCTGTAAGAATAACAAGCAGTCAATCAAGACATGTATCTTCAATTTATGAACAATCTCCAATGCTCACCTGGATCTATATGATTAATAACTTACTTGGAGAAACAAAATATAAATCTGTGGCCAAATACTTAATTAGTGATTTTATTGCAATAAATTACGTAGGATTAGTGCAATTAAAAAACTTTGCTAAATACAAATATTTACTACGAGAAATCTATTACCTAGTAAAATTTAGACCTAAAAATCTTATTAATTTACAATTTTGGTTTTTTAGTTTAGGAACAATGATAATACCAGCCCAAATTTTAATTCCCATGGTTGATTATTATAAAAACTACTTCAATTCCCAAAACTTACCCAAAATTAATTTTTCATATAAATTATGAAATTTGATATCTCATCCCTGCACCATAATCCCTCTTTAGGAAAAGTCTTTCACACTTTGAATTATTGCTTACAAACCGAACTAGCAAATTGTTCCACCGTTCTTGATATAGGTTGTGGACCATCTTCGCCAATTCAATATTGTAAGCATCTTACCTATACTGTAGGAGTTGAAGCATTTCCACCATATGTCGAAAAAGCTCAAAAACTAAAAACTCACACCAAAATAATTAACAAAAATATTCAAGATTTAAAATTTGAATCAAAAAGTTTTGATGCAGTAGTCCTTATCGAAGTAATAGAACATCTACCCAAAGAAGTAGTCCAAGAATTAATTCATAAAGCTGAAAAATGGGCTAAGAAAAAAATAATAATTACTTCTCCCAACGGTTTCATCCCCCAAACTGAAATTGATGGCAATCCGATGCAAAAACATCTTTCAGGATGGGATTTGAAAACAATGAAAAGTTTAGGGTTTACTTGTAAAGGATTAGCGGGATTGAAATTTCTAAGAGATAACGCAGAGAAAGACACTATGAACGATGACTTGACAGCATCAATTAGATTCAAACCCAGAAAACTATGGTTTCTTATCGCAGCTCTCTCACAAATAATTACTTACTATACTCCATCCATCGCTTTCGAATTATTCAGTATTAGAAAAATTGTAAACTCCTAAACACCTTGCTCATGAGACAAATCCCAACATTATCTGTCATCATCGTCAATCACAATGGATACGAATATCTCCAAGCATGTATCCAATCAATTCAAAAATCTCTCTCTTGGAATGACCTGGAGATAATCATTGTAGATAATGGATCGAACAAGGACCCCGCCAAAATCCAATCCAATCTTGTTATTAAAAATAAAATAACTCTTATCTCACTAGATCAGAACTACGGACCAGCTTACGCACGCAATCAAGGAGTAGCTCAAGCGCGAGGGAAATACCTAGCATTCCTTGATAATGATACCCAAGTCCATTCTAAATGGGCACAAGAAGCAATTAAATATTTTGATAAAAATCCCAAAGCAGGTGTCATCCAGTGTAAATTACTTCTAGCTAGCGACCATACGAAACTTGATTATGTTGGTGAATATCTTGGCACCAACGGATTCCTAGTTCAAGAATGTAAAGCAGGAGATAAAGATCAAGGTCAATTTGAAACAGTTAAACAAATTCTGGCAGCCAAGTCTGCTGGCATGTTTATCCGCAAAGATACATTCGATAAAGCCGGTGGCTTCGATAATGATTACTTTATATATGTCGAAGAAACAGACTTGGGATGGCGATCATGGCTTGTTGGCTACCAAGCAATCTACCTCCCCACATCCATCGTTTATCACCATTTCGGCACCAGCACAGTCATCTTAGGACTAGACAAAGCATCATCACTCGCTAAATATCATGGTCCGAAAAACTATATAACTACACTTATCAAAAATTTTGGCACCAAAAACTTATTTACAATAGTTCCCGTACATATTTTTCTATGGTTTGGCTTAGCCTTTTATCGACTAATTAGCGGAAAACCCTCAGATTTTCTATTAATTATCCGAGGAATTATCTGGCCCTTCACTCATTTAAACCAAGTCCTAACCAAACGCAAAGCTATCCAATCTAAAAGAGTTATTTCAGACAAAAAATTATTCCAATCTCTTATGGTCAAACGTTCATTTGTATACTACCTTAAAAAAGGTACTAGAAATCAAAAGGTCGGAAATTCAAAAAGTTTCTAACCATATATAACAATATTTAAAACAAACCATCTTAAATCTAATAATACATGAACAAAAAAATAACTATCCTATTCCACATCCTTTCTACCCTCAATCCAATATATTGGTTTAATTTTCTAACCCTTTATCTTCAAAATACTAACAAATCCAAACATATCCAAACTAAATCAGGAATTAAATTTAATCTCAGGACAAATCAAATTGACTACTGGCTTTTCGTTGAAAACATAGTTCTGGATACCTATTCTCTCAATTCACTTCAATCAAATAAATACACCACAATTATAGATATCGGTGCCAATATTGGTTTATTCTCTACCCAAGCACACCAACTTTGGCCTCAAGCCAAACTAATCAGCGTCGAACCTAATCCTCAATCATACCAATTGCTAACCCAAAATCTACAACATAATCAAATCCAATCTCAAACATATCAATCTGCAGTAACTCCAAACGCTAACCCCAAACAAATTAAACTTTTCTATAACCAAAATCCTGCAATGGTTTCTCAAGTTACAGGATCTGGCAAATCCTTCACTGCTAATACAATCACTCTTCAACAATTAACCCAAAATATCCAAACCCCAGCACTTCTCAAAATCGACATCGAAGGTGGCGAGTACGAATTATTTACGGACAAACAAATGCCTTATCTTAATAAATTCCATACCATTGTCATGGAATATCATGATATAAATAAAAAATACAACCTCAAAAAGCTAACAAATTGGTTACAAAAAAAACATTTAAAGTACCAAGTAATCAATCAAACAATAATCATACTTACTAACAAATAATTAAAACTATTTTTAATGACTTAAATAATTGTTGATGCACTCTACTTTTGTTAGCATATATTAGCTGTGCCAAAAATAAATCTTAGCTCCCTCCTCATTTACCTAAGTTTAATCTTCCTCATAATATTCAATTTACGCGGATTCATTTTTCAATCTAACCAAATCGGACACAACTGGGACTTCACCTTTCCCTATACAGACTTCTTGTTTAATAAAATTTTTTTATTATCAACCTACACTTGGTGGGATTTTTCACTTGGATATCATCAAACACTCACACTTGTACATCTAATCCCAAATATTCTACTTTCTGCATCTAGCACAAACTTCTCAGCTATTTTAAGTACCAAATTACTGCTATTATTCGTCATTATTTTTTCTACACATAACTCTTTCTTTTTACTTAATCACTTAATCAAACCATCGTCCCAATCTAAATACAACAACTTACCCTGGGCATTATTATATGGATTTTCTCCATTCCTGTTTAATGAAATAATTGGCGGCTCTTGGTATATGTGGATTTCTTATGCTTTTGCCCCACTTTACACACAGACATTTATTCAACTGATCTCAAATAAATTTTCCACCAAACGATTAATTGCCTTCTTCATCTCCATGATCTTTGTAATTTCTTCAATGCAAAATTTTGTATTACTTGAACTAATTCTATTTATATATTTACTTCTTATATATTACACGAAACCAAACTTTACCAAGAAGATATTCCGATATTTCATACTTCATCTCTGGATTATCATAATTAATCTATATTGGATTCTACCCTTATTAACCACTTTCCAAGAATTCTCCACTAATTCCACTAGCACAGCATTTTCAGGTAATTTCGCGCAAGTTAATCAGGCAAATCAAAACATCCGTAACATCATGAATCTTACAGGTTATCTTAATCGCAATATGTACTGGTATTCACTACCCACATGGGGACAATTCGGAATTACAATCGCCTCTTCACTTGCATGGGCTGTAACTATTTATTTCTCGTACACCCAAAAAATCAATAAAAAAATCTACGTCTGGATATCAATCCTCATGGCATTAGTAATAATAATCAAAGGCAACACCGCACCTTTGGGACAATTAACCATGTGGATCTTTAGGAATTTTCCTCTCATGAGTCTGTACCGCAGCCCTCAACATCTTATGTTTATCCCTGCCTTTATTTTGCCGATTATTTTCAGTTTCACTAGTCAACATCTATTTAATAACTTCCCCAAATTAAACAGAAAATATTTATCTATTACCATTTGGATTATTGTCATTCTCTGGACCAGTGCTTGGTGGATTAATGGTGATCTTGGACACAATCGTTTACTTGCTCAAAACAAAGATCGAGTCAATTATTACTCATTACCACCTGAATTAATTAACACATATAATCTTAGTGAAACAGACCCTCACCCCCATCGCATATTATTTCTCCCAACTGCTTTCAGTCCGGATTTCTTAGACACTCCTTATCAAACCAAGGGTCAAGGTGGTCAACCCGAATACATGTATTTATCCAATCCAACTCTGACTGGTGAACACACTCCAATTGCTAATCTAATTGAAGATAACTTTTGTTATCAATCACTGTCAAACAACTGGATTCAATTAGCGCAACAAACATCAGTCAAATATATTGCCCTTCGCAAAGACATTAAGCCCAAATTTACTGGCTGCACCAAATATTGGAATCCCGATCATGCCAAACAAATATTATCTGAGTCAACCAATCTTACTTTAATCAGCCAAAGCGACTATGTCGATCTTTATCAATTAAATAACAATTTATTCCAGCCCATGATCTCTATCCCGACTGATATTCAAATAGTCACTCCCGAATCCTCAATTTCAGCTAATCTTATTTATCCAAATACAATTACACAAATAAATTTGCCTACAGCAAATAATCACCTCCACGTTGAATCTCCACCACAAATAGAATTCCAAAAAATTAATCCCACTAAATATCAAGTGTCACTGACAAATATATCCTCACCTTTTATACTTTTCTTTAATCAAAGTTTTAATCCCAAATGGCAAATCGTTTCTCCCGATCAAACTATATCTTCATTATTAATAAATTTAATTTACCCCAAAAAACAATCATTAATTGACAATACACATCACACAATCGCCAATGGATATGCCAATGCATGGTATATAAATCCCCAAGAAATCTGTCAACAAACCGAATGTTCTAAATCTATCGACAAACTAAACACAATAATTATCA
>CAYUGO010000041.1:0-9352 GCA_964444295.1 uncultured Gammaproteobacteria bacterium
GATAGAGCAACTGCCTTCTAAGCAGTAGGTCGGAGGTTCGATCCCTCTCCAGGTCGCAACTTTTTGGCAAAAGATAGTCTAAGCAAAGCATCTTTTGTGAATATATCTTACACCAAATACACTTCAAAATTTGTCCTTAATTTTTATTTCAAAACATCTTTGGACAAAATTTTTCTATATCAAAAATCTTTGACTATCACAGGTTTTGCTACTAATCCTATGTTTTGGGCAAAGGCAATTGATTCATTGGGAAACATATATACATATAAATATAACGAAACCGAAACAATCACCATTAATGTCATGGCAGTAATGAAACTATTGAGAACCATATCAATCGCACGATCAGCCAAAGTATCTTTATAAGCTAATTGCTGACTACGTAACTCCATCCATGCATTGAGGTATTTTTGTTCTTCTGGATTAGTAGGGAGATCATTGGCAGCAATCTTGCCCATTTCTTGTCTTATTGATTTCACATCTTGCTTGTTCCTAACCAGAACCCTTGCACAATTACCACAACGAATCGCTCCTGAGACTATATCTGCCCCACATTTGGGACACTTAAGCAACATATAAGCCTACTTTAGAAGATTTTTCTTTCACACTCAAGTTATTTAATTATTCCTCAACAGCTCCGACAATTTCTGGGATTTGTACCCCGTTTCGACTGTTTATGATAGTCACTTTAGCAGAAGGAGGTAATACAAACTCACCATGATTCCAACCATCCGGAGTTATTTCCCCGTCACCAGCTGGAATCGGTCCAAAACCAGATCCAATAAGTATTTCCAAGGAAGCATCAGCTCTAATTTCTTCGTATTTATTTGCGGGCCCCTGCCCTGGTTCTAATATTTCATTCATATCTTATATTAATAGTTATAGTACCATAATTAAATACTATAGTCAATAATTTTAAAATAATACCTAGATAAAAAGTCTTAACCAAAGTCGCTTAACAAATCAAAAAACAAAGCTCAAAAAAGAAGTAAGAGCTTGACTATAACTCTGTAATAATGACTTGTCAACCACTTGTTTTAATAACAGCTGATTTATCTTAACCAACGCCAGACAATATTCCACAGTGTTTGATAGATCATTTTAAATACTTTTGGGGCATATACAATCGGTACATCAACTATCCTACGCCACATTGGGACAGGCGTTTGGATTGATTCCCAGTCTGATTGAAGTTGATTTGAATAATTATTATCTACCTGATCCATGGATTAATGCTAACATAAACTAAAGATTTATGACTAACTATTTAATGCCCAAGATGCTAGCTTTCTTTCGCCGTAACTGGGCAATAATCATGATATTAATTCTTGCGCTAGTTGTGCGTCTGTATCGTATTGGCGAAATGGTTATATTTGACTTTGATCAGGAATATGCGGTTAATTTCGCGAGACAAGTCCACGAATATCCAATCCGAATCATAGGTCAAGGACTTAGCGTCCAGGGATTATTTATGGGTCCTTGGTTTTTCTATCTGTTGACTCCATTTTTTTGGTTTACAAATTTGCACCCATTTGGAGGTTACATTGGATCAGTTTTACTAGGTACGATTACTATTTATGTCTATTACTGGGTTGTAACCAAAATGTTTGGACAAAAAGCTGGCCTTATGGCTGCTTTTTTACGAGCATTTCTTTATCAATCAATTTATGAAGACTGGGCAATTGTTCCTAGTTATTCAAGTGATCTTCTCATAGTTTTATTGTGGTATTGGCTGTATTTGTATTGGCAAAGACGTTCACCAAAGTATATTTATGCTGGTTTAATTCTGGGATTATTTACCAGCTGGCATCCGATTCAGTTCCCCTTTTATATAATTTTCTTAATAATTGTTGTAGCGCGTATGCCCAAGTTCAATCCCAAAAGCATATTTTTATTCCTTACTTCGTTCCTCATCCCTGTTTCGCCTTTGATTTTATTTGAATATTTGCGTAATTTTGCAATGACAAAACAAATTATCCATATGTTCACTCAGTCCGGCGTTACAAGTCACAACTATTCCGAGCGATTTTTCTCACTCCTAAAAATAATTACAACTAGGATTTCACATCTGATTGACATCCCTTTGCAATTTCAAGGCAGCTTTGTAATTTCCTTAATTCTGATTTTGGCATTAGCATTTTTAGCCTATCAACTCACATCCAGCAAGTTTCATCTAACCTTTATTTTAGCCACAATCGTATTTTTAGTTTATTATCTTGTATTTCCTACCCATGTTCCTGAATATTATCTCGGTGGAATTACATCACTTCTTCTGGTTTATGTATCAATCTCTGCTTCATATTTATACAAATCTTCCTGGGGCAAGGTTGTCTTGTTAATATGGTGTTTGGGTATTATTTCCCAGACCAGCCTTACATTAAGTGAAAAATATACCAACCCATCTTTAGTAAGTTTAGCTCATAAGGATGCAGTTATTCGCGAAATCAAAGCAGATAGTCAAGGCAAGACAGTCTATATTTCTTACATCACTGAGCTTGGATGGAAGTTTGGTTATCAATATTTGATAGACTATTATCAAATCAACCAATCGCCAACAGCCCAAGATGTGCCGGTGTATACGATTGTTTCTCCCCGTTCTTTCTCTCCCGATAGTATTGGTAAGTCATACGGAAACATCGGGATTATATATCCCAATAATTAACTTACAAAGTATATATCCCAATAATTAACTTACAAAGTATATTTTTGAGAATTAATTTCTAATTTAAATATCTCTTGATTAATAGTACTACCCAGAACTCGACTTAATAGCTAAAATAACGACATGGCCGATTCTTCGATTTCTTTAAGTGATGTAAAACATGTCGCTCAACTTGCTAATCTGACAATCAGCGAGGATCAAGCAATGCAATTCCAAACTCAGCTATCACAAGTCGTAGATCATTTCACAGCACTTAATGAAGTTGACGTATCCAACGTAATTCCTACCGCTCAAGTTACAGGATTAGAAAACATTACGCGAGAAGATCAAGTCGGGATAAGAACCCTTGATCAAGATCAAGCTACATCAATGAGTCCGACTAGACATAAAGGTTATATTCAAGTGCCTTCGATTCTTGCAAATCGAACCGAAGAATAATTTAATAAAATGAACACAATCTCTCAACTACGAAATCAATATAAAAACAAACAAACCAAAGTAGCAGATCATATCTCTTCATTAATTAAAGATAACCTTACTAAAGACACCCAGCTTAACGCCTTTATTACTCATACTTCAGAGCTGGCTCTGGCTCAAGCCCATAAACTTGATGCAGAACTTGCACTCAATCCTACGATTATTGATTCGAAACCTCTTTTTGGTGTTCCGATAGCTTTCAAAGATATTTTCTTAGTTCAAGATACTCTTACAACTGCAGCTTCCCATGTTCTATCCAATTACCAAGCTCAGTATTCAGCAACTGCATACAAGAGAGTTACAGATGCGGGAGCTATTTGCATCGGCAAACTTAACTGTGATGCTTGGGCACACGGTTCATCTGGGGAAAACTCTCAATTTGGAGCTACACACAATCCTTGGAATTTAGACTATGTTCCTGGAGGATCAAGTTCTGGTTCTGCAGTCGCTGTTTCCGCTCAAATGGCTACCGTTACGATGGGGAGTGACACGGGAGGTTCAATTAGATTACCAGCTAGCTTTTGTAATGTAGTAGGACTCAAGCCAACATATGGCAGAGTTCCACGATACGGAGTTATTTCTATGGCTTCATCATTAGACTCAATTGGTCATTTCACTCAAACCGTAGAAGACTCAGCTATTGTTCTATCTGTTACCGCAGGTCAAGATCCATATGATGCATCTACCAGTCCAGCACCAATCCCAACATATCACAAAGATCTTGATCTTCCGAAACGAAAATTGAGAATCGGTATTCCTAAAGAATATGTAGACCAAGGTTTGGATCAAGAAGTCGGTCAGGTCTTTGATAAAGTAAAGTCAGTTTTTAATCAACAGTTAGATTGTGAAATTGTCCCAGTTTCTCTTCCTCATACCCAATACGGTATTGCAGTTTACTATATTATTCAAACATCAGAAGTTTCTTCAAATCTCGGCCGTTATGATGGAATCCGCTATGGAAGCAAGCGTGACATGTTTGGAGATGAAGCCAAAAGACGTGTTATGCTTGGCACTTATGTGCTCTCAGCTGGGCATCATGATGCCTACTACACCAAAGCGCAGCAAGTTAGAACCTTGATCAAGCAAGATTTTGATACTGTTTTCCAAAATGTTGACGCGCTTATTGCTCCTGTATCTCCTACGCCTCCCTTCAAATTAAACTCCAAAAGCTCAGATCCTATGCAAATGTATTTATCAGACATACTTACAGTTACTATTAATTTAGCTGGGGTTCCGTCTATCTCAATCCCGGGAGGATTTTCATCATCCAAACTACCAATTGGGTTCCAAATTATTGGCCCACATCTTTCGGAACAACTATTGTTTCAATTAGGCCATGCCTATCAACAAAAAACATCTTGGCATACCCAGAATCCAGCTATTTAATATATGAAAGACACACAATATCTACCAATCATTGGCATGGAAATACATGTCGAACCCAAAACATTATCCAAAATGTTTTGTGAGTGTGATGCCAATCACTTTGGAGTTACGCCAAATACTCATACATGCCCTGTCTGTTTAGGATTACCAGGTGCATTACCAATACCAAATCAAAATGCAATTGATGCCTGCATTAAACTGGGACTTGCTTTGAACTGCAAGATTAACAAACAGTCTAAGTTTGACCGTAAAAATTATTTTTATCCTGATTTACCCAAAGCTTACCAAATATCACAGTACGATTTGCCATTTGCGTATGATGGCAACTTTACATTCCCGTCACATTTATCACCCAACGAAAAACTAATCCAAGATGAAGTCGGTATTATTCGCATTCACATGGAAGAAGACACTGGCAAGTTACAGCACGTATCACTAAATGAAGAGTCCATTTCCTTAGTTGATTATAATCGCTCTGGAGTTCCATTAATAGAAATTGTTACCCGTCCTGATATTCATTCTGCAGCACAAGCCAAGCAATTCCTCAAATGGTTAGTTCAAACCATAACATTCCTGGATATTTCTGATTGCAATATGGAGACTGGAGCTTTGCGTCTTGAGGCAAATATTTCTGTTGCTCAAGTTTCATCTGGAACTACATCAATTAGCGATAAGGACTTACCCTCGTACAAAGTCGAAGTCAAAAACGTCAACTCATTTCGGTATATTGAAAGAGCCATTGAGTACGAAATCGATAGACAAATCAAAATTTTAGATCAAGGTAAAATTCCTACTCAAGAAACTAGAGGCTACAATGAAAACAAAGGTATTACTTTCTCCCAAAGAACCAAAGAAACAGCTCAGGATTATCGTTATTTTCCTGAACCCGATATTCCACCTGTTAATACTAGTCAAGAAAATATTGATACATTTCAAAAATCGCTTAATAACACTCCATATGCGATTGCCAAACAACTCCTTAAATCTCAAGTCAGGTTGGACTATGCTCAGATCATTCTCCAAAACACTCAAACGTACAATAAATTCCGTCAAGTAGTAGATCTATTGTCCAAGCAAGATATTAGCCAATCACAAATTGCCAAAATAATTATCAACCAAAAAATCAATTTAATTACCCAAAGTGCAGATGAGATTGTCACTTTAATTAAAGATAATGAGAAAAAATTCACCCTATCCCAAACAGAAATAATCAAAGTTATAGATGAAATAATATCTAAACATCCTCAAGAAGTGGAGAAGTACAAACAAGGCAAATTATCATTAATCGGCTTTTTTATCGGTCAAGTCCAAGTTCAAACAAAAGGCCAAGCTGATCCAAAGTCAGTATCTCAAATACTTCAAACTAAGTTATCTTGACTATAGCGTTAACTGCAACTTAAAGACAACTTCTTTTTAGTGTATAAATTGTACCAACCTATGGCGTTTGTTCCCTTACATGTACACACAGAGTATTCACTCCTTGATGGACTGTCTCAAATCAAACCATTGATCAAGAAAGCCCAGGAATTCGACTTTAATTCAATGGCAATTACCGATCATGGAGTCATGTATGGTGCAATTGAGTTTTACAAAACATGCAAAGAAGCCAACATCAAACCAATTATTGGCATGGAAGCGTACATATCCAAAGATAAACATACTATTAAAGATCCAAGCAAAAAAACTAATGCTAACCACTTGCTTCTTTTAGCCAAAAATTATCAGGGTTACCAAAATCTAATGAAATTAACCAGTATCGGTCAGTTAGAAGGTTTTTACTATAAACCTAGATTTGATAAAGAGACACTTCAGAAATATTCACAAGGATTAATCGTAACCTCAGCGTGTCCAGCTGGAGAGTTAGCAGAAAGTCTAATAAATGATGATTGGAAAAAGGCTCGCAAAACTGTGCAATGGTTTTTGGATATTTTTCAGGATGATTACTACTTGGAAGTTCAAAAACACGAATATGATCTATACATTCCTCAAACCCAAGATCCCAAGATCAAGCAAGATCTAGAAAAAATGAAATTAAATGAACAAATAATTAATGAGGGGATTATTAAATTAAGTAGAGAATTTGGCATTCCAATTGTCGCTACCAACGATTCACATTATATTAACCAAGATGATGCTCCTGCCCAAGATGCTTTAGTTTGTGTTTCTACAGGCACTACCGTCGATCAAGTAGACAGATTGAGATTTATTGATGCGCCATCATTTTATGTTCGTTCACAAACAGAAATGGAAACTCTTTTTGCCGATATTCCCGAAGCGATAACTAATACACAAATTGTTGCCGATAAATGTGATGTAGAGATTACATTAGGTAAGTGGTTTTTCCCCAAGCCACAATTACCTCAAGGTGTTAGTGAAGAACAAGAGCTTCGCTCCGAAATCGCCAGATTAACCCCAGAGCGGATTGAAGTAACCTCTGAGATTGAGAAACGAATAAATTACGAACTAGATACTATTTGTACCAAAGGCTATGCTGGATATTTCCTTATCATGGCGGAGTTTGCCAAATGGACCAAAAGTCGGGGCATAATTACCAATACCAGAGGTTCAGCTGCTGGATCAATTGTGTCTTATATTCTTGGAGTCACCAGCGTAGATCCTATTAAGTATTACTTGCCGTTTGAGCGGTTTCTTAACCCCTTTCGTCCATCACCTCCTGATATCGACTTAGATATCGCAGACAATCGCCGTCAAGAAATGATTGAATTTATCACTCAGAGATTTGGTAAAGATAAAGTTGCCCAAATCTGTACATTCGGTCGAATGATGGCCAGAGCCTCGATTAAGGATATTGCCAGAGTTCTGGGTTACGAATACAGTTTTGGTGATCAGCTAGCCAAACAAATACCTGAAGGCTCACAAGGTTTCCCAATGTCAATCAATCGGGCCCTGGAAGAAAGCAATGAACTTAAAGTCCGATATGATACAGACAAAGAAGCCAAGAAAGTCATTGATCTTGCCAAAAAAGTAGAACGCAACGCCAGACATATTTCAGTTCACGCAGCCGCAGTAGTGGTAGCTCCTGATGAATTAACCAAATTCACACCGCTTCAAAAAGAAACCAAAGGTGAAAAAATAATCACCCAATATGAAATGCATGCCGCAGAAGACGTTGGTTTGATCAAATTCGATATTTTGGGCATCACTCAACTTTCTATTATGAACTCTGCCCTGGATATTATTGAATCCATGCATCAGGAACGCATTGACCTAGAGAAAATTCCTCTTGATGACAAGTCAACTTTTGAATTGTTATCAAGGGGTGAAACTCATGGCGTTTTTCAGCTTGGCAGTTCTGGTATGACCAAGTGGCTAGTCGATCTTAAGGCCACACGAGTAGAGGACTTGATGGCCATGATTGCCTTATTCCGCCCAGGTCCGATGGCAAATATTCCCGAATACATCGCGCGCAAAAAAGGTGAAAAACCAATTCAGTATACTCACCCCAAAATGGCCAAGTTCCTCGAAAGCTCTTTTGGTATCCTTGTTTATCAAGATGACTTATTATTTACAGCTTTAGAGCTTGCAGGCTATAACTGGGAAGAAGTTGATAAATTTCGTAAGGCTGTTGGCAAGAAAATTCCTGAAGAAATGGCTAAGCAACACATTAAGTTCGTCGATGGTTGTCAAACTCACAGCCAAATGTCTCAAACTGAAGCAGAAAACCTTTGGAAATTATTCGAGCCATTCCAGGGTTATGGTTTCAACAAAGCCCACGCAGCCAGTTACGGCATGGTCTCTTACCGGAGTGCCTATCTCAAGGCCAATTATCCAGTTGAGTTCATGACAGCACTTCTGACCGCTGATACAAATGACGCTGACAAAGTAACTGCCGGAATCGAAGAGTGCCGCCGCATGAAAATAATTGTTTTACCTCCCGACATTAATTCATCCCAAAGCAGTTTCACAATCGAACCCAATGAGAAATCTCTCCACAATCAAGCAATTAGATTTGGACTGACTGCCATCAAAAACGTCGGAGCCGCAGCCGTTGAAGCAATTGTTAACGAACGCCAATCAGGAGATTATCAGAGTATTGCTGACTTTATTTCTCGGATTGATAATCGCAAAGTTAACAAAAAAGTACTAGAGAGTTTGATCAAAGTAGGTGCCTTAGATGCATTTGGGAATAGGGCAGCTCTTCTCCAAGCCGCAGATGAACTCAAAGCTATGGCAGATAAACAAGCTAAGCTTGCAGTCAAAAATCAATCTAGTCTTTTCCAGGATTCAGAAGATGATTTTTCAAATATGCTACATTTCCCTTTGCCTCAAGTTAACGATCTTCCACTTGAAGTCAAATTATCCATGGAAAAGGAACTTCTTGGATTCTATGTAACCGA
Source organism: uncultured Gammaproteobacteria bacterium (assembly GCA_964444295.1). Lineage (GTDB taxonomy): Bacteria > Patescibacteriota > Microgenomatia > CAYXHB01 > CAYXHB01 > CAYXHB01. The sequence goes on from CAYUGO010000041.1 coordinate 8,884, forward strand.
AAATCCTATTTCCAAAAAACTTTCAGTAATCAAAGCAGTAATTACACACCGAATTGATGAGCTAGATATTGGGCGAAACTACAACCAAACAGTCAAAGTAGGGGGCTATGTAAAACAAATCAGACAAGTGACTACCAAAAAAAATTCAAAACAAATGGCCTTTGCAACTTTAGCAGATGAAACAGGTGAAATTGACATAGTTGTATTCCCTAAAATATTTGAACAAACTAAAGACTGCTGGCAAGAAGAATTAATACTAGTAGTCGAGGGCAAAGTAGATTTTAAAGATGACAAGCTTAATATCCTAGCTGACAAAATAACCCTAGTTACACCCAGTGGCCAGTCAATTAGTTTGGAGCCTGATGTGCATACATTATTAATTCCTCGCAAAACCTCACAACAGCAATTAGTCAAAATAAACACTTTATTAAAAGAACATACCGGTAAAGACAAATTAACTCTTATGTTC
>CAYUGO010000042.1:0-9344 GCA_964444295.1 uncultured Gammaproteobacteria bacterium
AAGACACAAAGGAAAAAATATCTCGTGGATAAAGTTTTGGTAACAGGCCCTAGTAATGTAATTAAAAAGATGTTGCCTAATGAAGAGCGGGGAAATAAGTCAGTTGCGAGCCTAGGAGCCATAACAATGATTTTGAGTATAAAGAAGAAAATCTTAACTGATAATACTTATTGGTTAAATATCAGTAATATGGAAGCTCCATTTTTGGCGCTAGTTGAACATACAAATATGATATCTGAAGAAAAATATGGGGGAAATCATATTTTATATTTGGGAAATTATCTACCTAGAGAGCATGAATATTTTGGAAAATCAGATAAGGAATTATTGAAACTATATGAACCATATCTTAAGAAGATAAATAAAAAATTTGATGCTAAAGATGTTGTAAAGATGTGGGTGTATAAAGCAGATTATGCTCAAAGTGTATTTGAAATTAATCATGGTCATGATATTCCGCAGATGGAAGTTATTAGTGATAAAATTTATTGGAGCGGGATTGAGCATGTATACCCTTGGGATCGAGGAACAAATTATGCAGTTGAATGGGGTCACAAGGTCGCAAAACTGATGGCGAACAAGGTAAGATAATAGAGTATGGTTATTTATAAAAGGTTTTGGGGAATGAAATGGAAAATGCTTTTGGGGATTAGCATAATAGCTTTTTTGATTATTACTAGGTTTGGTTTTTTGAATTGGGGAGCACCATGGTATTTTCATCCCGATGAAAGGAATGTTGCTTCTGCTGTAGTCAGGATTTATGACCAGATTAAGATGAGTGATGACGATGCATTAAATCCTCACTTCTTTGCTTATGGGGGATTGCCTATTTATGTAATTTTGGGGCTGACTATTATCGTAAAACAATTCTATGAACAGGGCGACCCTTTTGTAATTGCTATTCTTATTAGTAGGATAATAAGTGCCACTTGGATGATGCTTGTGCCGATTTTAACTTGGAAATTAAGTTTATATTGGGGAAAAAGTGTAGCTAAATATAGTTTTCTAATAAGTATTTTTTGCGTGGGATATATACAGTTTGCAAGGTTTGGAGCATTCGAAAGTTGGCTCACCTTTAATTATTTGTTGTTATTACTTTTAATAATTAAATTATATTACAAATGGTCTGTGAGGTTATGGTTTGGAGTTTGTTTGTTGGCGGGGGTGGGGGTAGCTATCAAAGTCCCAAGTCTTTATTTATTACCATTAATTGGATTCATTTGGTTTGGGAGATTATATAAAATGTTGCAAAATGTTAAGTTGTTTTGGACAAAATTTATTTTATTAAACAATATTTTTTTACTAGGATTTATGGGGATATTTGTGATTTATAGCGTATTTATAATTAGTAATCCTTATGCATTTAGTGAGCAAATCGTAGGTAAGTTAAATTATAATTTGCCAGGTTTTGTATTTAGAGCGATGGCTGCATCTATAAGTTTTGTAACACAAAACAATTGGTGGCGATTAAATAATTTGTCCGATTTATTTGGTAGTGAGTTTTTACATTCTATAAATGTTGAACGAGCCATTGCTCTAGGGAAACTTGATGTTTTTTATACCCGGCATTTCAAGGATACTGTTGGTGGTTTATACCAAATTGAAATGATTTTGCCGTGGATAACCAGTATTCCGATGGTTGTCTTATCTGTGGGGGGCATTATATCTCTGGGGTGGTCAGTATTTAGGAAAAATGTACCTAGCGCGCTACTCTTAGCGTGGCTGTCCCTGCAACTAATCTTTATATTTCCCCTATATGTGAAATGGACTCGATATATGATCCCTGTTTTGCCTGCAATTATAATCGCAGGCAGCGTTGCAATTAATCAAATACTTTGGTTTATTAATAATCTCTGGAATGATAAAAAAATTAAGAAAATCTTGAAGGGAGGAATTGCTTTTAGTCTTGGATGGCATTTGGTATATACGTTGATGTTTGTCGTGATGCTAACACAAAGAGATACTCGGATTGAGGCTGCGGATTGGATGAGAAAAACTATGAATAAAGATATAGATATTTTATCTGAAGTATATGATCTGGGAATCTTGCCATTTAATAGTATTGTGCCTAGCTCTCAGATTACTTTATATAATTTTTATGATATGGATAATTTACCAACTCAGAAAAGTATAATTTCGCCTCAGGAAATTGTGTCTGATTATGATGTAATTGTGATTTTATCTAGAAGAGTTTGGAAAAATTCAATTGACAATGATAAATACTATCCTCAAGCTGCAAATTTTTATGCTGAACTGTTAAACGGAAAATTGGGCTTTATCAAGGTGCAAGAATTTAGTAATTATCCACGGTTCGGACCTCTAGTTATCAATGACGAAATTAATGCTGAGGAAACTTTTAGTGTATTTGACCATCCGAGAATTCAAATATGGGTTAATCATGATAAATATGACAAAATTATGATATGAAAAATAAAATCTGGATTCCCTTTGGTTTATTTTTAATCCTTATTCTCGGCTGGGGATTGCGAATATGGGGTATCAACTGGGATAGTGGCTATCATTTTCATCCTGATGAAAGAAAAATTATCATGGTAGCAAATGAAATTAATTGGGTTAATCCAATTACAGATTGGGAGACTTTTAGATCTATACATTCTGATCTTAATCCTAAGTTTTTTGCATATGGCAGTTTTCCGATTTACCTATTATCTTTTGCTGCCTATGTTATTGGAGTTGTTTTGGGAGATGGGCGTGTTGCAAGTTATGACGGAATGTTAATCGTTGGAAGACTATTATCTGCGATGTTTGATACGTTTACTATTTTGGCTGTGTTTATGATTGGAAAGAAAGTTAGTGGGGCTAAATTGGGTTTGATTAGTGCTTTTTTGTATGCGATTGCCGTTTTCCCGATTCAAACAAGCCATTTTTATGCAGTTGATACATTGCTGAACTTATTAATGATAAGTTTATTATTTGTAATAATTTCAATTAATAAAATTTCAGTTAACAATGTTGTCTTTGTTGGATTGTTGATGGGTCTCGGACTTGGGACAAAGGCTAGTGCCATCATTGGGGTAATATTTTGGTTATTATGGTTAGCTGCTCAAATAATGACGCCCAGTAAATTGAATTTAAATAATAAAAGTAGTTATTTACGAAGGTTAAGTGCGGTGTTGAAATGGGGAATACTGTCTATAATTATCGCCATTGTAGTATTAAGTATTGTCCAGCCGTACATGTGGTATGACAAGGTCACATTCTGGGCAGATCTAAGTAGCCAATCGCGGATGAGATATGATGCTTGGACTTTTCCTTATACAAGACAATACATTGGTACCCTGCCCTATATTTACAATATTGAACAAATTGTAAGATTTGGGTTAGGGATCGGACAGACAATTTTCTTGGTATTTGGAATTGGGAGCTTAGTAGTTTTATTGTTGAAGAAAAATCCAAAGCAATTTGATACAAAAATTTTGATTTGGGGGTGCTTATTAATGATGGGATTTGTGGTTCCATTCGGGATGTATAGCGTTAAATTTATGAGATACCTGCTGCCAATCTATCCATGGCTAGCAATTCTTGAAGGAGTTGGTATTATTTATTTGATAAATTATACTAATGGATTTAGGCGGAATTTAGTATATGTTGGTGTCGGAATAATTACGCTGATTTCATTGTTGTGGACGTATGGATTTATGAATATTTATAACGTAAGGAATACAAGAATTACGGCCAGCGTTTGGATAAATAGAAATTTGGAACCTGGGTCCACTCTGGCAATAGAACACTGGGATGATGCGATCCCTGTGCCTCCATGGATAAATGGTTTCGAGCAAGTGTCGCTTACGTTATATGAAGATGATAATGAGATGAAATGGAGAACAATAAGTGAACAACTTGCTCGAGCAGATGCCATTGTAATTGCAAGTAATAGGCTCTATGCGCCATTGATGAGATTAACAGATAAATATCCTATATCTGGTGATTACTATAAAAAATTATTTAATGATAAATTAGGGTTCGTTTTAGTATTAGAGAGTAGCAATTATCCCAGAATTGGCAGTTATGAAATTGTAGATGATAAGGCTGATGAGAGTTTTCATGTTTATGATCATCCTAAAATTTTGGTTTATAAGAAAAAAATTGGATATACAGCTGAGCAATACTATGATTTAATTACAAATGATAATTTTGGAATATGATTAATATTGTAAATTGGTGGGCAACTTGGTGGTTAATTGGCATGATATCTTTGCCGATTACGGTTTTGTTATTTAAATCCTTAAATGATAAAGGTTATGCGGTTGCTCGATTATTCGGCATACTAGTGATTTCCTATGCGGTGTGGTTATTAGCTTCGATTAAAATATTGCCTTTTTCTTTGGCTGGGACTTGGGGTGTTTTAGCTATTTGGGCGATTATTAATGTTTATCTCTATAAAAAAAATCAGAAATACTATTTAGATGTTATCAAAACTCATTGGTGGAAATGGATACGGATTGAATTTATTTTTGTTTTTTTTCTTACATTTTGGAGTTTGATACGAAGTTTTTACCCAGATATTAACGGTCTTGAGAAATTCATGGATTATGGATTTATGAATTCAGTTTTACGAAGTGAGTATTTTCCACCACATGATATGTGGTATGCCGGCGGTTTGATAAATTATTACTATTATGGACATTACGTTAGCGCCTTGGTTACGAGAATATCTCAAGTCCCAGCACAAATTGCCTACAATTTGATGATTAGCACCATTCTGGCAAATGCTGCAATTGCCATTTATTCATTAGTTGGGAGCATCATCGAGTGGACTTGGGGGGATAAAAAATACAATAGTTTAATCTGGGTAAAAGCCGGTGGGACATTGGCGATATTTTTATTATTGTTGCGTGGCAATCTGCATTTGGGGGCATATGAAATGGGGAAATTGCTAAGTAATTGTGAAACTCCAACTGAAAGCACGATCACCGCGACTACTTGTACCTCTAAATTCAGTGGGATTAACCAAGGCTGGTTTCCTGATGTATCAAAACCATACTGGTATCCTGATGCAACCCGTTACATTCCATATACTATACATGAATTCCCGATCTATAGCTTCGTTGTTGCAGACCTGCACGCTCATTTGATCAACCTTCCATTTGTCCTTCTATATTTATCGTTATTAATTCAATTAATTAAAGAATCATATAATAGGCTTGAAAAATGGCTGGTAGCAGGATGGATGCTTGGGATCTTTTATATGACGAATGCTTGGGATTGGCCAATTTATATGTTACTTACGGGAATGTGTTTATTATATTTGCAATTTGGTAATATCTTGAAGCTTACTTCTAAACAATGGTTATGGATTCAAGGTGTGGGGCTAACACTGATCGCTGTATGTGCAACTCTTTGGGGGATTGCAATTAAATTGGCACTTTTTTCTGAGGGCGGTAGCAAGTTTGAGTGGCCGTTGATTATCGCAAGTCTAACTTTGACAATTATTGGAGTTAGTGTAATAAAACAAATTAAAATTAAAGATTGGAGTACTGGTAAACTTATTTTGTATGGTCTGGTTTTGCCTTGTTTGATTATTTTGGGGACTTCTATCTTAGTTGCATTGCCTTTTCATTTGAAATTCGAACAAATAGCCCAAGGCGTTGGATTGGTAACAACTAGGTCGGAGATTTCCAAGTTATTGACACTTTGGGGTTGGGATTTATTTACCGGAATAATACTTATCGGGATTGTATTACTAAGTAAATTAGGCAAAATAAAGCCCATGGAATTTAATCTGGACGGGATAATGTTAGTGGCATGGGTATTGGGAATAATTTTAATAATAATTCCTGAGTTTATATATGTTAAAGATATTTATATTCAAGAATATCATCGAGCTAATACAATGTTTAAACTGGTTTATCAATCGTGGACATTGTTTTCGATCGTGTCTGCATATACTGTAATTAGGTTAGTTAAATTGAACCTCAAGCGTCTTGGCAATTTGATACGGGCTCCTCTATTTGCACTGATAATCTTGATGATATGGCAAATGGCAAGGTACCCTGTAATCGCGATCAATTCTTATTATCCGATGTTTGATTCTGTGACTGGCGAGTTGAATGTCAATAGAATGCATAATGGGCTAGATGGAGAACTATGGCTAAGGGATCAAAATCCTAATGAATATGCTTTGTTAGAAAAACTTAAGGTAATTAAGGGATCGCCAGTAATTCTCGAGGCATCGGGGGACAGCTATACAGAATTTAATCGATTTTCTTCTTATACGGGACTCCCGACGGTTGAAGGCTGGTTAGTGCATGAGTGGCTGTGGAGGGGAAGTTATGATGGTCCTGGGCGCAGAGCCAGTGAAGTAGAACATATTTATACGGCTACGGACGAAAATATTGAAAAGGCAGTTTTTGAAGGGCCACCAATCTCCAATGTTAAGGAACTGATCAGTAAGTATGGAATTAAATATATAATTGTGGGGGAGAAAGAGCGGGATAAGTACTCAAGGCTAGACGGTGGGTTAAATGAGGATTTAATAAGCAATCTGGCTGAGGTGATTTTTGATATGGGGGACAGTAAATTGTATAAAGTTAGAGAGTAGTTAGTTGATTTGGATAACTATTTAGTTTTTGACCTGGATATAAAGTATAATATGTACAGTCTATGAAAATATTTGTCGTGCTTTTTAACGTGTTTATCTTGCTATGTTTGGTAGGAAAGGTAAATGTAGTGAATGCAGATCCATATTGGGATCGACAATATTATCCTTCGATTGCCATGCATAATGAAATTGAAACAGAGCAATTTTTAATTGATTCGATGGAAAAAAGAACTTTAGGTCCTGTCCGTCCGTGGAATGCTCTATCTTGGGGAGTTCGTTATTCACTCTCTTCTGGAGTGTCCATGCAAACTCTGGTGTTAGTCTTGCTACTGCCTGCACTTGGAACCTTGGTGACTTTTTGCAGATATATCCTGGGTTTGCCAACTTTGGGGATGATTATGCCTCTTGCACTAGCTGCTTCTTTGCTTTCGACAGGATTAATTTGGGGTATCGGGTTGATGGTGGCAATTTTACTTGCATCAATTGGTGGTAAATATCTGCTTAAACATGTGAGAATTATGTACTTTGCTAAGATGTCTATGTCATTGCTGCTAGTCAGTATGATGGTGTTAGGGATAATGACTTTAGGTTCGTTGGTCTATATTAAAAATTCTGATCAACTAACTTTTTTGCCGGTATTGGTATTAATTATCATTAGCGAGAGATTGACTGCTTTGGGATTAAATAAAACACTTTCAGCTACTCTAAATATCAGTTTGATAAATTTGGTAATCGCACTAATTGGATTTTTTATCTTAGCATCAGTATCTGTCCAGAGATTTGTATTACTGTATCCTGAAGCGATTCTGGCTTTAATTCCCATCAATATAGTGTTGGGGCGATATTTTGGCCTTAGGATGACTGAACTATTTAGATTTAAACGCCTTATCTCCAAATATGCCAGTAAGTGACCAAGTATTGGGAATGAATGCCCGGAATTATTTGTATATTCGAAAATACAATAGTCAGGTGGCTCACACGATTGCCGATAATAAATTACTAACAAAGAAAGCATTACTAAATAAAGATTTGCCAACGTCTCCTCCACTGGTGGTTTTTAAAAGTCAGAAAATGCTGAAACGATTCGACTGGAAGCTTTTGCCCAAAAATGGATTTGCGATCAAACCAGCTCGAGGCTATGGTGGGGAAGGGATCACACTCTTTACATCTTGGGAAGGGACCTATGGAATGACAATTAGTGGAAAACGATTAACAATTAAAGATTTGCAGACGCACATATTAGATATATTGGATGGAAAGTATTCATTACAAAATATGCCTGACTGGGCTTATGTAGAAGATTTGATTAAGACTCATCCTTTTAACAAAAGGTTAACTTCATCAGGATTGCCGGATATTAGGGTGATTGTCTTTAATAAAATACCGGTGATGGCCATGGTCAGAGTTCCTAATGAAAAATCTCAAGGAAAAGCTAATTTGATGCAGGGAGCATTGGCATTGGGAGTTGATTTGCGAACAGGAATTACTTTTTCTTCATATACTAAAAAGGGTAGATATCCGAGATTTTTGCCTGGAACAAGATTAAAGGCAAAAGGAATTAGAATTCCTAATTGGCATCAGTTATTACTTTATGCGAGCATGGCGGCCGATGCATGTGAATTAGGGCTTGGCGGGATTGATATGGTGCTCGATGGGGAGAAAGGACACGTAATACTAGAAGTTAATGCTAGGCCTGGACTTTCAATTCAATTAGTTAATAGAGCTTCTTTGCGAACTAGGCTTGAACGAGTTGAGAATCTCAAACCAATGACAAGCGAAAGAGCCGTGGCTCTGGCTCAGTCATTATTTGCACAGGAATTTGCAGACAAGGTTGATTTAACGCCAAAAGTGTTAGGGACTAAAGAAGCCGTTATTTTGCGTGGGAAAGATGAACAAGTTCAGCTGGCAGATATTAACACCAGTATGGACAATTGCTTAATTGATAGGAAATTAGCAAGAAAGTTGAAACTTGAAACACTGGATAAAGAGATCCTAGTTAAGTCTCACAAGGGAGTTAAAAAATATAAAGCGGTTAGATTACGATATGTACTGATGGGCCGATTGTTTAAAGTTCTGGCAGGTGTAACTGATCTATCAAATAATGAAAATAAGATAATATTGGGGACATCAGGGGTTAAGGGGTTTTTGATTAACCCAGAGAAAGGGGATTGATTCAATTAGCATGTATAAAAAAAGAATAATAAATAACGGCACCTCTGCCAAGGAGAAAATTACTGTCAAGGGTAGGTGGCGATTAAATATTGGTAAGATTATATTAAAAATTAAATCAGTGCATGACATTGGGCAAAATGAATTATCGATATTTGTTTTAATTGTGGCGTTGATAACATTTGCATATAACACATATCAGGTTGGTGTGCCAATAAATGATGGGGGGTTGTTTTATTCAATGACAAATGATTTGATGGCCAATAATTTTGTATTACCGCATTATACTTCTTATAACCTTGATAACCTTCCATTCGCATATCCTCCACTAGGTTTTTACTTGATGGGAATTTTAAAACATGTTTTTAGTATTTCAATTTATCAAAGTTTGCAATGGGGACCCCTTATCATCTTTTATTTAATAACATTTTCTGTTTATTTTTTATTTAAAGAACTACTTCACAAAAGATTACAGAAGCAGGCGATCGTTGCAACTGTTTTATTTGTAATGTTTTATCAGCCAATAAGTTGGCTGTTAATGGGAGGAGGAATTACTAGAGGTTTGGGGTTTTTGTGCGGAATTTGGAGTTTGTTATTTATCTTAAAATATATT
>CAYUGO010000043.1:0-9285 GCA_964444295.1 uncultured Gammaproteobacteria bacterium
CAACAACATGAAACGTATTTCCAGCAAAACAATTAACAATATAACCATTAAACCTATCAATTGGAGTATAGATAGTCATCAAGAAAAAATTATTGTTGGAGATTCCCTTGCTGTTAATGAACATGAAATCAAAGAGCATTGCCTAACCAAAATATTCGAAATCAAATCATCCGATAATAAAACCATCTACACTGGGGCCTCAACCAACCCACAACTCAAAGACATGTACGGCAACTGTCATAACATTAATCTTCAATAACTAAGATTTCAATCATACGAGTATAATTACAAAATTACCCCTATGTTTTCCTCGAATCCAACCTCACCGGCTCTTATCCAAATATTACATACTTATCACTCGGCTCAGACTTCCTATCCATATATTAGTATCCATGACCAGCTTAGCCGAATCTCTAGATTACACTAGAGCAACCATGACCAAAATTATCAGTATTGTTCTAATCTTGGCCTTCATTCTCTTATTTATCGCCTACAGAGTTCCACTCCTTCAAGCTTCGTCCAACTCTACTAACCAAATCAATCTCACAAGCCAAATCAAACTTTATTCTAACTAGCTACTTAATCTCGTAATTGATATTTACAGTCATCTTTATCTCAGAAGTTCCAGTTTGTAACTCTGTTGATCCCAACTCATCCTTTGCTTCCATCGCATTCAACCTATATGCCATTGGCGACACAGGTGCACCCAGACTTTCGCTATACCCAATAATTCTCCCCAAACCAAACCCTGCGACTCTTGCTACATTCTCAGCTTTAGTCTTGGCTTGATCCACGGCTTCCTGTCTAGCTTGATCCTCCAGTTTATCCTTATCTTCCACATCAAACACCACACCACCTACCGTATTTGCCCCGTTTGCAGTTGACACATCGATCACTTGATTAACTAATTCAATATCTTTTACCTTAATTTTCAAATTACTACTGGCTCCATAACTTTTGATTTTTTGAGATCCATTATTCCAATCATAATTAGGATTAATACTATAATTTATTGTCTTTACATCTTTTTCAGTATCAATCCCAATTTTACCCAAAGCTTCATTTATTCGTGCAGTCACTTGGTTCACTTCAGTTTGAGCTTGTTTTACAGTTTCTCCAGTACTATTAATTCCCACCGTCACATACGCCATATCAGGTTTGACTGCCACACTTCCCTCACCCATAACACTAAACACATCACTATTATTTGTTACGTTGCTCACAACAGATAGAGGAAATCCTCCAGCCATTTTTGTGTACAAAAATAATCCCAAAAAGAAAACCACTACTATTACCAAAATTGTTACAAATCTCTCACTCTTCATTCTTTAATAATACCAAATAATTCAATTCTCTCAACAATTAGTCGTAGAATATATTTATGGACCCAATTATACAGAGCCCCACATCATTTTGCCCAACCTGTCATGTTGCTTTGCGCCCAACTGACTACTTTTGTTACAACTGTGGCACTAATATTCATCCATCTCCACCTTCAATTACAATTGGAACCCAAATTACTCTCTACCTCAAGTCAATTTTCCTCCCACCTTTAGGTATTTTTTCTGGGCTCAAATACCTTCGCCAATCCGATTCCAAATCGCATTTCATTGGCATCACAGCCATTCTACTCACCCTTGCATCCATAATCATCGCCATAGTTCTAACCTCTCAACTCTCCAATGAAATTAACCGCCAAGTCAACAAACAAATGAATGCCATAGGAAGTTTCTAATTAATCTATATTTTAGCGCAAAAATTATTTATATCTTCAAACGATTTCAAATAAACTACCTTCTCCTCAAATTTTGACAACATTTCTTCAATCCCTAATTTATTCTTTTGATTACCAATCTTATATCTTTTAAAAAATAAATGCTTATATAACTTAACTAAATCAATCAATCTTTCATTCTTTCGATTTCTATTCCTCATGTACAAATTCCAAAACCAAGCTCCCAAATTAGGATATTTCAAATATACAATGATCTCTGCTCGAACCAAACCTCCTTCAACCAAAGACCTTGTCGATCCCTCCACAATCCATTTATTTTGATCATAAATTTTAGAAATATTTTCAATGCTCCTTTCTCTATCTTCCTTAACACTAAATTTTTTCTTCCAGAAAAAATCATCAGTTGAAAAATTTTTAATCTTTAGTTTCTTTGACAAATTAATCGCCAATGTACTTTTACCTCGACCTGCATCCCCCACAATTAAAATTCTTTTATAATCTTTTTCCATTATTCTTCCTCCTATAAAATAATACACTTTTCTTTACGCCAGCTATTCACCCTCGACAATTTCCTCTCATGAAGCTACATTAATACCAACAACCCAATCTCCATGACTAGCCCAAACCAACTCATCGTTCTCACAGGTGACAGACCAACCGGCCCCCTTCATCTTGGCCATTATGTCGGATCACTTAGCCAACGCCTAGAACTTCAACATCAACATAAACAATTTATCATGATCGCTGATGCCCAAGCTCTAACCGATAATGCCGCCAATCCAGACAAAGTCCGTAGTAACATTTTGGAGGTAGCTCTCGACTACCTCGCAATTGGCATCGATCCTAACCTCACAACCATTTTCATCCAATCACTCATCCCTGAGCTTGCAGAACTGACTATGTTCTATCTTAATCTCGTTACTGTCTCGCGATTACAACGCAATCCCACAGTCAAAGACGAGATCAAACAGAAATCCTTCGGTGCTAGTATCCCCGCAGGATTTCTCTGCTATCCAGTCAGCCAAGCAGCTGACATCACCGCTTTCCAAGCTAATTACGTCCCCGTAGGAGAAGATCAATTGCCCATGATCGAACAAACCACCGAAATTGTCCGCAGCTTCAATCGTATATACAACTGCAATGTCCTTGTTGAACCTCAGGCCCTTCTCTCTAATGCTTCCCGCCTCCCCGGAACTGACGGCAAAGGCAAAATGAGCAAATCACTTGGAAATGTCATCTCTCTTAAAGACGACGAAGCCACAATTACCCAAAAAATCCAACAAATGTACACAGATCCTAACCATCTCCAAGTCTCAGATCCAGGCAAAGTCGAAGGCAATCCTGTCTTTGCTTATCTTGATGCCTTTGATCCCGACCAACCCAATCTCCAATCTTTAAAAGACCATTACCGCCAAGGAGGGCTAGGAGACACAACCGTCAAAAAGCATCTCCTCGAAGTCCTTTTAGAAAAACTCAATCCCATCAGGACTCGACGTGAAGAATTAGCCCAAGATCCCACATATATAATGGAACTCCTTAACCAAGGCACCGATAACGCTCGTCAAGTTGCAGCCCAAACCATGTCCCAAGTCCGCCAAGCCATGCATTTAGATTATTTCAACAAATAAAACTTACTTCCCGCCCTTCCCCTACATTTAATATAAATTCCGATTCCGAAATGGTATCAACGCCAATATCACCGCTTCCTCATAAAAACTTTTACGTGTCACCACATCACCACTAAGAATTCCTACTGCTCCATTGGCTTGTTTCGAATTAGTCATTCCAAACACAATATCATCAGCTTCACCTAATTCTTTTCCCTCACGAACCAGCTGCACTACCTTATCCGGCAAAAAGAAAGATCCTGTTCTTCCCTTACCCATTACTCCACCCTTTGACTTAATCACTATCCATGCGAACGCCTCCATACCCCCATCTATTTCTTCCAGTCCTGCTTCAATCCCGATCCAATAATCTCCACCTTCCACTTCTTTCATCGCATTACTTACCCTGTTTGTCGCTCCTTTTAATGTTTCTTCCTCACTCATCGGCTGATCACTTACCCCAGACTCAGCATCAATTCCTATTACTTCAAAAATCTCATTCCCAAACATTCGCTCAAATCCACCCAAAGCCGCTTGAATTTTAACTGGATTTGTAGATGCCACAACTATTTTTTTCATTATTTCTTTTATAACCCATGACTACCTACCTTCTCAATGGGCTTCTTAACTTTTCGAATTTCCAACCATCCACCACAGCATCAAACTTATAGATCCAAACAACCCTATCATTAATCCATATCCTATTAAATAAAAAACATCTCCCACCAACCAATCATATTTAACAATTCCCATAATTGATAATAAATAATTCCAATCATGAATTGGATCAGGACCAAATAAAGGCACCAGATCCAATACCTGTTTCTGTGCATCTCCTGCATAAGTTCCCACATCCAAACAATTGATTCCTAACCAAAACAAACTTAATTTAGTCGCAAATCTATCCTTTATTTTTATAAAATTAACCCAAGCCAATAAAGGAAAAATCAATTGTAAAATCGTACCGCCAGCCATGCCCAAAAACTCACTTCCCACCAATCCAAATACTGCATGTCCTGCCTCATGAATTATAAAATCTGCATTCTTAAATACCAAATCAGCATACCCAGGATTAACCAAATATCTTATCAAGAGATATCCCATAAACACCCACACAATCAATCTTCCTACCCAAACTCTCCCCACACTCCAAATCCTATCCTCCTCCAAGGAATCAATAATCCATCTAACCATAATCTAAATATACCAACATCAATAATAAGTATTAGTAATCAAACACAATTAATAACAACTTATCTTGCATCTTGAACCAAATCATTGCTTTCCACATTTCCATCACCCATATTACTTCTCATAATTTTTTCTTGATATCTCATTCCTAACCAAAATCCTCCAAAAGGCAACATAATAAACAAAAACAATGCAATTAATTTCGAAAACAATGTAACTGTAATTAACGATTTAGGAAATTTAACTAATTTTGACGATTTCTTTTTCAGATAAGTAATTATAGAAACAAATATTCTTGACTTTCAAGGACACTCCAATTCCCACAAATGCCAAGAACAAGAGCCCTTACTAATTTGACCTCTCCTCAATAACTCCATAAAATCCCAAATTATACCCATGCAAAAAATATTCTTATTCTCAATTATTGGGATCATTATAATTTCTTCAATATTATTAATTTCAAATTCCACCTCAAACCATCCTCAATCCAAGAATATCCCCACCAATACCCCAACCCCCTCACCTTCTCCCCCTCTTCAAAAAAAAGAAACCCAAACCTATCCAACTTTAGAATTCAACCAAAGAATTACCAAGAAACCCTTCGGGATGTATATCACACCCCAAAACTCTCCCGTTAAACCAGAACGTTTTTCAGGTTATCACACAGGCGTCGATGTTGAGTTTGAAAATACAGAAGAAGATGTGCCAGTTTTCTCTGTCTGCGACGGTGAATTAGTTCTCTCAAAATGGGTCAACGGTTACGGAGGCACTGCCGTTATCAAATGCCAAAATAACTATTATCTTTATGGCCATCTAAAACTTAACAGCATAACCAATGAAACTCAAATTCCCAAAGATAAACAAATCGCTATCCTCGGCCAAGGCAATACCCAAGAAACAGATTTTGAGAGGAAACATTTACATTTTGGGGTACACAAAAATTCGCTTAATTTAAAAGGCTACGTTTCTACTCAATCAGAACTCCAATCATGGATCGATCCTCTGCTTGTACTAAATATTGAAAAATAACTCTTTTCCCTCAAAATATTATCCCATAAATGCCAAATGCAATATTTTTATGTTAGTGTATATTCATAAATATGGCACTCTGGGACAAAATAACCAGTCGAGGCAAAGTTGATGATCGTCGTTCAATGGCACCAGTCAAAGTAGGTGGCTTAGGCTTAGGTGGAATTGCCATTTATTTAATTGCTAATTACCTACTAGGCGGTCAAATAGACATATTCGAAGTATTAAGACAAGTAGAGCAGGTTCAAATTGAACAGCCACAAAACATAAACAATCAAAATTTTGAAGGCCAAGATTCCTACGAAGTGTTTGCATCTACAGTATTAGGTTCCAATAACGACTTATGGCAATCAATATTTGAAAAAAATAACCAAACATACCAACCTCCTACTTTAGTGTTATTTAGAACTGCAACTCAATCCTCCTGTGGAACCGCTACTTCACAAATCGGTCCACATTATTGTCCAATAGATAAAACTATTTATTTAGATGAAACTTTTTTTGATGAACTTACAAACTTACTTGGAGCAAAAGGAGGAGATGTAGCAGAAGCATATGTAATAGCTCATGAAATCGGCCACCACATTCAAAACGAGCTAGGAATTATGGATCAAGTTAATCAGGATAACACCGATAATAATCTTTCTATAAACCTAGAATTACAAGCAGATTGTTTTGCAGGCCTATGGGCAAATTCAATTAAAGACGAAGGTGTCTTTTTGCCAGGCGAAATTAACGAAGCCATGGATGCTGCCGCTGCTGTGGGAGATGACCGAATTCAAAAAAAGACAGTAGGTAGAATCGAACCAGAAACATGGACCCACGGTTCAGCTGAACAACGAGTTGAATGGTTCACCAAAGGATATCAATCAGGCACATTAACTTCTTGCGATACATTTAATTAAAAAAACTAACTACTCATCTACATCCAACAAAACAAACCACCTCTTGTTTCCTTATTAATCGACCCACCAACATCAACACACCACCTAATTATACTAATTAATCAATCTTAGGTTTCTTAATTACAATTTCACTAGGTAAATACTCAAGTAATGCCTTCTCTACTAATTCAGTCAAACTATTTCTCTCCACTACCGCTTTTGCTCTTGCCTGAATTAAAAGATCAGGATTGATAAACAATGTAATCCTTTGTTTTGATTTTGTTATCATACTTAATATACTACAACTAATTGTAGTTGTTGTCACATACCTATAAGAGTTATACTAGAGCTTCAAGTAATCAAAATATGTCCAAACCCAAACCTACTATAGTTTTCATGGGGACTTATCCCCCCAGGGCCTGTGGGATTGCCACCTTTACCCAAGACTTACTCCGCTCCAGCCGCAAATTCCTCGGCAAAGACATCTCCTGCAAAGTTGCCACCACCAACCTCTCTCCCCTAGATCACCACACCTATCCACCGGAAGTAAAATGGGAAATCGCCCAAGAAAACCAACAAGAATATCAAGATCTTGCTACAACCTTAGACAATAATCCTCTTATCTCTGGTGTTATCGTCCAACACGAATATGGAATCTATGGCGGACAAGAAGGCGAATACCTTCTTTCATTTATCGAAAACTGTCACAAACCACTTCTGGTCACACTTCATACTGTTTTGCCCAATCCCAGTCCAAAGATGAAAGAAGTCACCAGTCGCATCATCAAACGTGCCGATACAATAGTCGTCCTAACCCAAAGTTCCCGCAAAATTCTGATTGATACTTACCCTTTTTCACTAGACAAAATATACGTCATTCCCCATGGAATTCACTATACTGAGTTTTCTACCACCCAAAAAGCTAAAAAGAAATTAAAGCTCTCCAGCTCAACTGTTTTATCAACATTCGGACTTCTAAGCCGAGGTAAGGGGATTGAGTATGTTATCAAAGCTTTGCCTAAAATTGTCAAAAAACATCCTTCAATTCTTTACTTAATCCTTGGCGAAACTCATCCCGCTGTCCGTCGAGAAGAAGGCGAAAAATACCGTCTCGAACTTGCCCAGCTTGTAAGTGACCTTGAACTCAAAAAACATGTCAAATTCTATGCACAATATCTCAATTTGGATGATCTGCTTGAATTCCTCCAAGCTACAGATATCTATATCTCAACTTCCATCAATCCCAATCAGGCCGTCAGCGGAACCCTTTCCTACGCCCTTGGCTCTGGTCGAGCTGTTGTAAGCACTACCTTTTCGCAAGCCAAAGAAATTATCACCCCCCCCAAAACGGACGCCTTGTTCCAATTCAAGATTCACAAAGCATTAGCGCAGCTGTCAATGAAATATTGGCCGATCCCAATCAACTTCTTGACATGCACCGTAACGCCTACAAATCAACTAGACCCATGCTCTAGAGCCAAGTAGCAGAACAATATTACAACTTATTAACCCAACTAGTTCTGCCTCCAATTAATCTCAAACATCTCAAAAAAATGACTGACGACTTTGGCTTATTTCAATTCGGAATCCACGACACACCCAATAAAGAATTCGGCTATACACTAGATGACAATGCTCGAGCCTTGGTCGTTTGCAGCCAACTTATTTCCCAAAAATCCCCCCACAAAGGTATCAAACCTCTTCTTAATACTTATCTAAATTTTATAAATTTTTGTCAACGAGAAGATGGCACTTTCGTTAACTACATAAATTTTGATCACAAACTACCCACTTCCCAAAATACTCAAGAAGACACTTCTGACGCTACCGCCAGAGCCATGTGGGCGCTCGGAGAAATTATTGCTAATCCACTTCTTCCATCCAAAATAAACCAAAAAGCCCAAGCAATATTTAACCGAGCACTTCCACATCTAAATAACATTCCTCACCTACGCTCCAAAGCCTTTATCATTAAGGCCTTAGTCAAGGTGGCAAAAACACTCCACCCTTACAAACAACAAATCTCTCCCCTTATCCAAGAACTTACCAACACATTAGTTACTAATCTACATCAGAACTCGCACAATTCTTGGCACTGGTTCGAAAACCAGCTTGGATATAACAACGCCCTCTTACCCGAAAGCTTACTTCTCGGAGGCCAATTCCTCCAAAATCAGGAATACATCGATCTAGGACTCTCATCTTTGAAATTCCTCATCGACCAAACTTTCCAAGTAAATATGTATGTTCCCATTGGTCATTCAAACTGGTATAAACATAACGAGGAAAGAAGTCTTTTCGATCAACAACCTGAAGATCCGTCTTCTACAATCCTCGCGCTTGCCACAGCGTATAAGCAGACTGAAGATATTAGCTACAGAAACTTAGCTCACAAATGTTTCAGCTGGTTCCTGGGCAACAACAGTTTGCAGCAACCACTCTACAATTACCAAACTGGTGGCTGCCATGACGGCCTTCACCCAGATCGTGTAAATTCAAACCAAGGCGCTGAGTCCCTTATTTCCTATCTTTTGGCAAGATTAACCATTACCGAAATCGACAACTATGAAAATCCAACAAAAACGTAACATCTTCCCTAACCAACAAATCTCCCGATATAACCTCGCCGCCTGGCAAACTCCAAACAGTGACTCCGTTTTCTTTATCGGTCGTGAAGTCAACGAACCTGGTTCAATAGGAGAGCCTGATACAGGAATCCTCAAACTTTTCGAGCTTAATACCGACAACTCAATTATTAACGAAAGAACCATCTGGAAACCAAGATATGACGGTATTAATTTAGAAGATCCTCGCGCCCTTCAGTTAGAAAACGACAAAC
>CAYUGO010000044.1:0-9212 GCA_964444295.1 uncultured Gammaproteobacteria bacterium
AGCAGTTATTGTAAAAGACGGCACTATTTCGGAGGCTATGAAAAATTCTAATTTTCGAGTCTCTTTGGAAGAAGTGAATGATATGGGTGAAAACGTAGTTGTATTGGCTACTCTGTCTGGTAAACTAAGGAAACGTTACATGCGATTATTCGCTGGTGACAGAGTCAGGATGGAGTTTTCTCCGCATGATTTAACAAGAGGCAGAATTATTCAAAAAAACTAAACATATGAAAGTTAGACCATCAGCAAAAAAAATGTGCCCAGAATGCAGAGTTTTGCGTCGTGATGGTAAATTGCGAATTATCTGCAAAGCTAATCCTCGTCACAAACAAAGACAAGGATAATATTTATATATGCCAAGAATCATAGGTATTGATATACCTGACAACCTAAAAACTCTATACGCTCTTCAATCCATCTATGGCATTGGAGGTACTAAGGTGCTTGAGATAATTGAGAAGGCAAGTTTGGACCCAGATAAAAGAGCTCGTGATTTGACCGATGAAGAAATTGCAAAGATACAAAAAGTTTTAGAAACATACGTGATTCAAGGTGATTTGCGCAGACAAATTAGTCAAAATATTAATCGATTAGTGGCTATCAAGTCTTATCGTGGCAAAAGGCATCAAGCGGGACTTCCTGCTCGAGGTCAAAGAACCAAGACAAATGCACGTACCAAGAGAGGTTCGAGGAAGACCGTGGGAGCATTTAAAAAAGATGAACTAGCCAAAGCTACTAAAAGTTAATAGAATACATCCTTATGGCATCTAAACAGACAAATAAAAAAACCGAATCAATGGACACTACTAAAGGTAAGGTCTTTGTAACTTCTACCTTTAACAATACAATCGTTACCGTTACAGACATGGTTGGTCATACTTTGGCATGGAGTAGCTCGGGAGCTGCAGGATTCAAGGGATCACGTAGATCAACTCCGTTTGCTGCAACAACAGCAGTCGAACAAGTAGCAAGAAAAGCATTGGGATTAGGGTTACGCGAAGTAGAGGTCTATATCAAAGGCCCAGGATCTGGACGAGAAGCATCGCTACGAGCTTTGAAATCAGCTGGATTAAAATTACTATTGATTGCAGATGTTACAGCTATCCCACATAACGGACCTCGTCAACCCAAACCAAGACGTGTTTAATTAATTTATAAAAAATATATGGCAAGATATACAGGACCTAAAAACAAACTATCCCGAAGAGAAGGTATCGACTTAATCGCCAAAGGTGTTAAGTTGCGAAGACTTAATGTTCCACCTGGAGCACATGGTCAAAAAATGAGAGGTAAAAAGCTGTCTAATTATGGTCAGCAACTTCGCGAAAAACAGAAGATGAAAAGAATGTATGGAGTACTTGAGAAGCAATTTTCGAATTATGTGGTAGATGCATTGAAATCCAAAGGAAATACTGGGGAGAGATTAATTCAATCCTTAGAATCACGACTCGATAATTGTTTATTCCGATCAGGAATAATTAAAACCCGCACAATGGCACGTCAATTCGTGGTGCACGGTCATGTAAAAGTTAATGATATTAAGGTGGATCGGCCTTCATATCGAGTTAAACCTGAGGACATAATTACGCTAAGTGAAAAAGTCCTTAGCAATCCGGATGTATTGAAATTGATAAATGTAAACGAAAACAATGGTGTTGAGTGGATTACAAGACAATCAGGAGTTTTGAAAATTGCACGCCTCCCTCTACAAGAAGATATCAGTGAACCAATAAACATGGCAATGGTTGTTGAGTATTATTCACGATAACACTTAGTTGTTGTAGTTTAGATTCAACTCTGATACAATACGACCTTGTCTTATCTATAATTATGATTAACCCAAGCGACATTAATTTTAAACTAAGCGTCCAAGGCGAGACCGATACTTATGCTAAGGTTGTTATAGACCCTTTGCTACCTGGTTTTGGACAGACTATTGGAAATTCTTTGCGGAGAGTAATGTTGACATATTTATCCGGAGCAGCAGTAACTTCAGTTCAAGTTGAAGGTGTTCAACATCAATTCACAACTCTCAAGGGGATGCGCCAAGATATTGTTGATTTTGTACTAAATCTAAAACAATTAAATATTGTGTATAGCGGAACAGAGCCGGTAGTTTTAAATTTGAAAGCCAAGAAGAATTCTGGTCAAGTAACGGCAGGTCAGATCGATTTGCCATCAGGAGTTGAGATCACAAATCCTGATTTGGTTTTGGCTGATTTATCCTCTGGGGAAGACTTGGATGCAAAGATTACAGTTGAATCGGGTGTGGGTTATTCTCCTGCCGAAGAAAGAAATGTTTCAACTGTGGGAGTTATCCCAGTAGATGCTGGTTTTTCTCCTGTAGTAAGAGTAAATTATGAGGTTTTGAGCACACGTGTTGGAAGATTGACTAATTTTGATAAAGTTGTATTTGAGATTTGGACTAATGGAACCATGAAGGCCGTAGATGCTGTTTTGAAATCTGCAGAACTTTTGGAAAAATACTTTGCACATGTAAGTGAACCCACGGAAGAAGATGAAGAAAATGATACACAGGTAGAAGATGTTAATGACGGAGCCCCTCGTGAAGCTCTCCAATTAACTGTGGAAGAACTGGAATTGCCTACCCGAATCGCTAATGCGCTTCGCAAATCAGGACTAGGAACTGTTAAGGATCTTCTGTCTGCTTCTCAAGAAGACATCATGAAAGTTAAAAACTTGGGCGGGAAGTCAATTAATATAATTCAGGACGCTCTAAAAGCTAAAGGAATTGATTTTGCTTAATTTGGCTTCTTATTTACAAACATGTTTTTGAGCAAATATATAAATATATGCGGCATCTCGTTTCGAAACCTAAACTCAGTCGTACACGCAACCAACGTCATGCGTTGGTAAAGAATTTGTTGTCTGATTTTTTTCTTCAAGAAGCAATAGTAACTACAGTGGCAAAGGCAAAATTTATTAAGCCTCAAGTTGAAAATAGCATAACTATAGCGAAGAAAGGGACTTTGGCATCACATAGACAACTGGTAAAGATGATAGGTAGCGATCGAGCAGTCAAAAGTTTGATTAATAAAATTGCACCAGCGTTTACAAGAACATCAGGATTTACCAGACTTACACCCGTTGCGTTGCGAAGAGGAGATAATACTTTGATGGTTAAATTATCATTGATTGAAAAAGATCAAGAAGTTGTGCTCAAGAATAAAGTTGTGAAAGAAAAATCTAATAAAAGCAGTAAAGAAACAAAAAAAGTCGTGAGTGTAAATAAAAAGGCGAGTAGTAAAACTGTAAATAAAAAAGGTAGTGTAAAAACTACTAAGGTTACTAAAGATAATAAGAAAAAATAATATATGAATATTCCACGTAAATGGCACTTAATTGATGCCAGCCAACATAATTTAGGTCGAGTTGCTACTCAGATCTCAATGCTCTTACAAGGTAAACATAAAAGTGATTTTGTGAAAAATGTGGATGCCGGAGATTATGTCGTTGTGGTAAATAGTGAAAAAATCCAAGTTACAGGAAAGAAAGAACAAGACAAGACTTATGAGCGATACTCAGGATTCCCAAGTGGAAGAAAAGTTATGAAGCTTAAAGATGTAAGGGAAAGAAAGCCAAGTGAAATTCTTTATCAAGCAGTAAGCGGGATGTTACCGAAAAATAAATTACGCGCTAAAATGATTCGCAGACTAAAGTTAGTTATAGGGAGTAGCAATCCTTACGAATCCCATTTATAATTCCGTCACGTTATGGTCAAAGATAATAAATCAGCAAAAACTCAAATTCAAAGTGTTGGACGTCGCAAAAATGCATCGGCTCGAGTAAGACTACATGAAGGAAATGAAAAACATACTGTTAATGGCAAACCTATTGAACAGTACTTTAGTGCTCCATTAATGAAATCCATATATGAAGCCCCGTTAGAGGCTGTCGAAGCCAAAAACCTATACATGACTGTAAAAGTTGTAGGAGGCGGTATTTTGGGCCAAGCAAGAGCCGTGGCGCATGGTCTTGCAAGATCTTTGGTTACTTATAATAGCGAATGGAAAAGCGTGTTAAGGCAAGAAGGTTTGGTTACCAGAGATCCTCGTATGAAAGAACGTCGCAAGGCAGGTTTGGCACAGTCTGCTCGAGCAAAGAAATCTTCACCAAAGCGCTAATCTGGGAACAAGAAATTAAAAGAAGATTGGGAGACATACATGTTTTAAAGTGAATTGAAATAATGTGTTCCTGGTATTTTGAATTTTGGTTAAGTACCTATCTCTGTCTTAGTTTTCTTGAAAAAGACCTATTGCGATTTTGAGATATATTCATTTAAAATACAATTCATGGTCTACAATCCTGATGAACATAAACAAAAGAAACCTTACGATGAAGGCAATAACCCAGATCTTGAATCAGATGATGACGTGTTTGAAAACTTGAGTCCGTGGGGAGTAGAAGGAGAAGAAACAGAATTAAATTTGGCTGCAAAACTAAATCATACCAGCACAATTGATAACTCTCCCCCACCCGAGGAGCCTGAACTTGATGAGGAGGATGATGATTCTTCACTTGACGAAGATGACGATGTAGTCCCTTGGGAAAAACTAGAAGAGGAAGACTTGGATGAGATGATGGACGAAGAGTAATTGAGTATATCGGAGGAATAAATTATTTATATGAGTTTAGTGTGCGAGCATTTCACTTAACCACATGATTGTTATTCCAAGTAAAAAAGCTATGAAAGTAAAAAATACTTGTCTGGGGTTCTCTTCATTACGCAATTCAGGAAGTAAATCAGTCGTTGCTATATAGAGAAACCCTCCTGCGGCAATTGGAAGCAGGATGTTCATCAATAATTGGCTAGAATCAAGTAGAAAGTAACCTATGACTCCTCCAAGAATACTGGTAAAGGCTACCATGACATTGAACATGATTGCTTTTCGTCGAGAATATCCCGCATACAGTAAAACACCCATATCTCCTATTTCTTGGGGAATTTCATGAAGTGCAATCGCAAGAGTTGTGGCAATGCCTAGATTTGTATCAAGTAGGAATGCTCCAGCAATAACTAGTCCGTCAATAAAATTATGTATTCCATCACCAATTAAATTCATAACACCAAAACTGTGATGAGTACACCCGACTTCATGACAATGACGCCAATGAAATATTTTTTCGATAAGGAAAAAAACGATAAATGATGCAAGAGTAATTTTGAGAGACAATTCAACTGACAAGTTTTCGGTAGATTCCGGTAAAAGATGAAAAAAAGTTGCGCCAAGTAAAGTACCTGCTGCAATTGCAATCAAAGATTTGAGTATTTTATTTAGGAATGATTGATTCAATGCAAGCGTTAAAATAGCTACAAGGGAGCCAGCGCTGATAACAAAATTGGCAAGTAAAATATATATTAAAGTCATGCTAATTATTGGCATTTGGCACACAAGCCATGATAAATAATATCAGTATCTTTAGTTTGGAATCCTTTGGCTCGTGTTTGGAGTATATGTGGTTGTTCTTGAGAACAGGGTACGTCCATTATCTTGAGGCACTGCATACAGACGGCGTGATGATGATGAGACAAGCTGGCAAGTTCATAATAGGTTGCAGTCGCATTAACCATAACTGGACGA
The DNA here is from genome assembly GCA_964444295.1 of uncultured Gammaproteobacteria bacterium. Taxonomy (GTDB): domain Bacteria; phylum Patescibacteriota; class Microgenomatia; order CAYXHB01; family CAYXHB01; genus CAYXHB01. The sequence goes on from CAYUGO010000044.1 coordinate 5,604, forward strand.
ACGACTTCTCTCGTTATTAACAATTCAAGATTACGATATAAAGTTGTTTTATTAATTTTTGACAATAACGGGGATATTTGTGTTAGTTCTTTGACACTTAAAGGATCGCTGCTTTGAGATAGTGTTTTGACAATTTCTCGGCTGGATGTCGTTAATTGTTGAAAATTACTCAAAGGTTTTTTTGCCATCAAATGATTATATCAGAAATGCAACTAAGTTGCGCAATGATCATTTGGTTCGAGGTAGTTCTCTACCCCAAATGTGCATAGTCGTTCCATGTTTGAAGATGCCATGTTTGATCATGATAATCACACATGGTAATCCCCGTATTACTAATCTCTAAAAAATTTATGAATACCTCACCCATTTGGTTAGTTAGATTTTTGCCAAAAGCCATAGTGGGAATAATAGTGCGGATAAAATTACCATGAGAAACGACCAAGATACTTTCTTCTTTTCTACCTGCTAAATATTCAAGAGCTTGAGTTGCTCTTGATTTAAGATCAGCGTAATTTTCTTCATCCGAATAATGCCAATCAGGATCGTTAAAATTCGAACGCATTGCAGCACGAATTTCTAGCCCGGTTGGATCGTCGTGTGATAAACCGAGAAGCTGACTCGGTGGTCGTCTTTCAATAAACATGTCGTTGGTTTCTACCGTCGACCCCGTTAACGTTGAGATTGAATTTGCGGTCTGCAATGCTCTTTTCATCGGACTGGAAATAATAACTTCTATGGGAATATGTATGAATCTGTCCGCCACAAACTTAGCTTGGTCTAAACCTTGAGGTGACAAAGGTGTCTCTGGAAGTTGTGTGCGTTTGGAGGCGTTCAACTCACTTTGTCCATGTCTGACGAAATATACTCTCATGTGTGTTTATATCTTATGTGTTATCTAGCCAAATGTAAAAGCATATAGCTCAATGTTTGCATCATCAAATTCTAATTTAAGCACATGTCTACCTGGTATGGGTAGATTAATTAGTTTATATAATCTATCAGTATCAAGAGTTACAATCCCCGATTGATTGTCTTGACCTAGAAACTCTATCTTATCATCTAGGAAAACCTTAACCTTGGCGGGTTTTTGTTTGGGGCGCATGACTAAGAAAACTTCTTTGGATTCAAAATTAAGTTCTAATTTGGCTCCAGCTTGAGGATTGGCGTATTCCTCCATTACTTGCCACTTTCCCTCAAAGGCAAAAGTATTTTGATCGAGTTTGGCAGGGAAATAATAGTTGATTAAAGTATCACGGATAATTGATTGTGGGGATGTAAAATTATCAATTCGTAGATAACCAAGATATGTTTCTGGTGTGCGTGAATAAGTTTGGTATGTAGGATTATCAACCTAATTTTCTAATTCAAATCCATTAATTTCACCTAGTAATTCTTGAATCGCTTGCTCAGTTTCGTTATATTCCCCTTCACCAAAATGAGTGTAACGAATATACCCATTTCGATCGATAAGGTACTTAGCTGGCCAATAACGATTAGAATAGGCTTTCCAAGTTGCAAAATCATTATCTTGAACAATAGGATAAGTTAAGTTGAAGTCATTAATGGCTTGTTGGACATTCTTGGCTTGTTTTTCAAATTCAAATTCCGGAGAATGTACTCCAATAATAGTTAATCCTTTATCCTGATATTTCTCATTCCAAGCTTTTAAATATGGCAGTGTCCTCTGACAATTAATACAGCTGTAAGTCCAAAAATCTAGTAATATTACCTGATTACTAAGATTAGATATTTGGAGTGGCGGGCTGTTAAACCATTGACCGTTAGAAATTATCTCTGGCGCTTTTGGTCCTTGAGACAAAGCACCTCCATTTCTCATGGGTTTGCCAATTTGGTTATTAGAAGCAGGTTGCTGATTAATTTCTTGCAACTTTTGATTAATTAAATTATTGTCTTCAAATTTGGTTAGGCCTGTTCCATATCGCGGGAATACGTTTAATATATATGTTTGAAATTGGCGGTCGAAATTGAAAAAAATGGCAAATGCCGTAATAACCATAAGGACCCCAAAACTCTTTTGGATTTTGAAGCTATTTTTAAGCAACCATGGGATTTTTTGTAAAGCTGTAGAACCTAACTGAATAATGAAAAACATAGGGATTGCGGTTCCAAGTGAATAGGATAAAGTTATAAGCACCGCTTGAAATGTAACTTGGCCTGATAAAGCCAGGCTGATTACTGATGCCAAAATCGGACCTACACAAGGTGTCCATAGTAATCCTAAAGATAATCCAATTATCAATCCTCCGATGAATCCATGTTTGTTTTGGGATGCAGGGGCGAATCTCGTGAGTTTGGCAAAAAGTTGTTCTGTTAAAATTTGAAATTTAGAAACAAACAAACTCAATCCAAAGATAATCAATATAATTACTGATAAATATCGCAATGAATGCGATGGAATACCGCTGATTCTAACAATCGAAGATAAAAAAAGAGTAAAAAATGTAAAGCTTAAGATAAATCCAACGACAACTCCAAATGGGCGTTTCTTTCCGCTAGTATCAACGGATGAAGAGAGGATTATAGGCAGTATCGGCAGAATGCATGGCGATAAGATCGTGATCATGCCGGCAATAAATGCAAATGTAATTAATATAATCATTGTATTATTTAACCTCAGGTACAGGTTTTGTGCGAAAACCCGCACCCCAGATTACTTAATGTTTGTGAGTAATTCTTTGGTTTGACCTCCATTCCATTTGGCAATTTCTTGGTCTTGTTGGTCAATTTGAACAAATGTATGTTGGTATGTCACATTATATTTTTGGGCAAGATCTTTTTCATCCTGATCTGTGTCAGAATCATTGTAATTAACTCTGATTACTGTTAAATCAGGAGGGAAAGTATCAGCATTTGCTTTGAGATCTGCATCAGCGGGACGACACGTTGGACACCAATCAGCATAGAAAAAAAGGACTCTGCGATTGGATATTTGATCAATTTCGGATTTGTTATATTCAATATAATTAGAATTGTTCATTTCGTCATCTGCTTCTGCCATCATTTCATCTTTTTGCATGTTATCAGTTTCGAGTGATTCTTCGTTTTGCATCATAAGATCTGAAGATTCAGGATTGTCTTTTTTTGCTTCTGAATTATTTTCCTCACTCATCATGCTGGACGATCGAGACTGATTAGATTTGGAGTAAGCAAAGATCCCAACTGATATTAGGGCTAAAATAAGTAAAGTTATAATTGTGCCTTTATTCATGTGTTTCACCTCCTCTTCATTAGTGTTTAGTATTAACGTAAATTAAGCCAATAATTTTAGTTAGAAATGCGGTACATAATCCAATGACTAGGAAAGGATCAACCTCACCTGTAAAACTTTGATATATAACTCCAAATATCAATGTCGAGGTTAAGGCCAAATATGCATATCTACCAGCAATAAATTTGTGTAGTTGAGTTCTTTCGTCTCCTGGAGATTCTTTCCAAAATAATCCAGTAAAAATAATAAATAAAACCGTAAGGAAAGGAATCATAAATGGATGAAGCATGTGAGGCATGAGGAGATCGATCGGATTTATAAAGAAAATCAATAATCCAATAAGAAGAATTGAAATTAAGATTTCACCGATAAAATTATTT
>CAYUGO010000045.1:0-8745 GCA_964444295.1 uncultured Gammaproteobacteria bacterium
CTTATATATGGTAGGAATAATATTATAAAGACTAAGAAATAATCGTCTGAAAAGAATTTAGATCGTATTTTGAGATAGCGAAATTTGTGGTAAACAAACAAAATGATTGTAGATATGTATGGAAATATAAATCCGATGGCGAAATATAATAAAATTATCTTGTTTATCTGATCGGGCATAAGCCAACCTTGTGGAGGTCCTTGATAATTGGGAGTTAAATTTGAATGATAAATTGGTCCAAGAGCAATCCAAGATAGTAATGTTCCAATAAATAAAACAATTAATCCTGTTTCAAAATTAAATTTTATTGTTTGAAAGGTCGGAATTCTGGGACGGTAATTTATGAAGTTGGCTAGTAGTGACATAATTAGAATTGCTTAAGGAAATCTAAATCATTGTTGTAAATTAAACGAATATCGTCGAGATTGAGACCTTCTCGTAAAGTATACGTGCGTTCAACTCCCCAGCCAAAGGCAAACCCTGTATAAAGTTCTGGGTCAATATTACCGGCGCGTAAGACATTGGGATGAACCATGCCGGCGCCACCAACTTCATGCCAGCCGGATTTGCAGAACTTGCAACGATTATCGTTTATAACACCTGTGCCATTACAAATATGACAAGAAAAATCTACCTCGAATGACGGTTCGGTAAATCTGAAGTTATATGGTCTGATGCGAGACTTGGTATTAGGTCCATAGAATTCTTGGGCGAAGTAGTCGAGGGTCCCTTTGAGATGTTGGAGATTGATACCCTGGTCAATGACCAAACCTTCGAACTGATGGAACATTTGAGTATGGGTTGCATCTTGCTGGCGACGGTAACATCTGGCGATATTAATCATGCGAATTGGAGGAGTTTGAATTCGTTCCATTTCGTGGATTTGGCCATTGGAAGTATGGGTAGTGAGGACAAGATTACCACCAATTAATGAGGGGTGACGTTTGCGGGGGTTATTTGAATCATAAATAATATCTTGATTGGGAGTATGTGGTGAGTCGACGAAAAATGTTTCCCATTCGTCACGAGCTGGGTGGTCGGGTGGGAGGTTAAGCGCTTCGAAGACATACCAATCGTAATCAACCTCAGGATATCGAGCTCGAGAAAATCCAATTCGAGTAAAAATTTGGGTAATTTGCTCTATCGCCTGGGTAATGGGGTGAAGATGACCTCTAGGAATGTCTAGTGGAGGAACTGTGAGATCAATAAATTGATTGGTAGAAGATTGTGTTTGAAGATGGGATTGAATTAGTTGTTCGATGGATGTCTTGGCTTGATTAAACTGTTGACCTAGGAGTTTTTTGTCCTGGGATGATTTGATTAATTCTTGGAATTTTTGGTTGAGGAGTCCGTTTTTGCCAAGATATTTGATGCGGAAAGATTCGATGTCTTGAGTCGAGGGAATTTCTGATTGAGCCTGTGTTTGGAGGTCAGTGAACATTATGGAAATAATTATAACTTGTTTAAGTTAAAATTTGGAAATGACTTCTTGTAAAATATGTTTAATATAAATCAGGAAATTCTGAATTATCATTAGTGAAAATAAGAATTTTTCTGCCGGCAAATGGAGGAATGGAGCAATAATCTGCATTTAAATATTGATCGACTAAATCTTCTGGCCCAATAACTTGCATTAGTCGATCAGACTCTGTGTTCGCTACTAGAAATGATTGAGATTCGGGGTGTAATTTACGAATCCCTATAACATGACCCACGCTTTGAAATTCAGGACATATAATAAATGCTCCTTGAGTTTGGGGGTTGGTCATTTCATGTTCGAAATCAGAACTGCTAGTTGGGAGCCGCAGATTAAGATTGGATTCTTTGAATGTTTGTTCAAGAAGACTCATTACTGACGCTGGATCTGGTGATAAATCGACTAAATTACTAAAGTTAGGTCTTTCGGGGCCGAAAACACAGTATAAGCTTGAAGCACCACACTCACTCATTAAAGGATATTCATATCCAGTTAGTTCAATGTCTAATAATCCATCATAGATTGAATAAGCATCCTTAATTAATTGTTCGGTTGAGATTGTCATAAAAAAAAGACGCTTGTGGGCGTCTTGGTTAATATAGTTATTAATTATTTGTTAAGCCATCATTTGTTGAACCACATGCTTGAAAGTAGCGAAATCTTCTTTGGCAATGGTTGACATGATCTTGCGATCTAAGATGACGTTTTTGGTTTTCATGGCATTAATAAGCCGTGAATAAGCAATTTTGGGTTCGTTAGTTTCCATACTGAGTTGTACTAGGGCTGCATTCATTTGGACAATCCATTCACTACGTTTATCACGGCGGCGTAGTCTACGTCCTGCAAAAGCATATTGACCAGCGTGGAGAACGGCTTCGTGAGCGGCCTTGTAGTGTTTGCTACGAGCCATGCGATAGCCTTTGGCTAGTTTGAGGACTTTATTGTGTCGTTGTCTTCTGGGTGATTTGACGCGCATGTTAGGTATTTTAACAGATAATTAGTAAAACAGTTAGTTATTTAAGCAGCACCGAGGAGCATTTTGATTTTGCGGCCGATTTTGCCACTATATTGCTTAGGTATAGATAGAGCGCGTTTGGCACGAGAAGTTTTCTTGCTTTTGAGATGGCTGGTGAAACTACGACCTGCCATAACTTTGCCGGTACCGGTAAGTTTGAACCGTCGCGTGATTGATCTTTTGATTTTAAGTTTTGGCATAAAATTAAGCGGAAGTAATAGTCATGAGGATTTGGCGCCCCATCAATTTTGGATCCTGCTCAATTTTAGCAGTTGTGCCTAATTTTTCAAGCACCTTTTGTAGGATCTTGAAACCAAACTCAGTTTTGGACATTTGACGGCCTGTGAATTTGACAACTAAGCGAACTTTGTACTTACCATCAAGGAATTCCTGGATGCGTTTAAGTCTAACTTCGAGGTCTCCATCAGCCATGAACGGTGTGAGTCTGACTTCTTTAAGTCCACCTTTAGATGAATTTTTGATTTGGGCCTGGAGTTTTTTGTTTTGTTGGTAGAGAAATTTTTTGTAATCAGCAATCTTAGCAACAGGTGGATTAGCTGTGGGAGCAATTTCAATTAGATCCAGACCAAGCTGTCGAGCGTGATCAATAGCTTCAGAAACACTCAAAACACCAATTTGTTGGTTTTCTTGATCGAGTACGCGAAGTTCATTAGCCCGAATTTGCTGGTTAGTGCGGAAAAATAGTCGGTTATTTCTGTTCTGCATGCAAAAATCGGATCAAATACAAATAGTAATTGTTAATATTCTATCATAACTAAAGGCAAAATTTTAGACACAAGCTTGGAGATCTAGATTTTTGGAGTCAATTTCCTGTCTGATTTGGGTTATAAAATCATTAATTTGGAGGTTACTTGTTTGTTTGCCTGTACGAGTGCGAATAGAAATTGTATTTGACTCGGATTCTTTTTCACCTACGATTAACATGTAAGGAGTTTTTTGGGTTTGGGCGATGCGGATTTTGTTACCAATAGTTTCGGGATTGGTATCAAGCTCTGTGCGAATGTTGGCATTTTTGAGTGTTTGGAAAATTTGATTAGCATACTCCTCTACTTTGTCGGAGATAGGTAGAACTTTGACTTGGACTGGGGATAACCATAAGGGAAAATTACCGGCAAAATGTTCGATTAAAAAGGCCATAATACGTTCAATCGCGCCGATTGATGAACGGTGGATAACGATTGGTTGTTCGTCTTGACCGTTGGCATTGGTATAGGTCAGGTTAAATCGAGTTGGCATAACGAAGTCGTATTGGACGGTAAATGCGGTATCTTCTTTGCCGTGGACGTTTTTCATTTGAATATCAATTTTGGGCCCATAAAAAGCAGCTTCGTCTGGTGCTTCAACGAAAGGATCTTTACGATCTTGAAGGACTTGGCGTAATGTGTTTTCGGCGAAGTCCCATGATTTATCATCTTTGAAATATTTTTGGTCATCGTCACGATTGCCTAGAGATAAACGGTAGCTATAGTTAATTCCTTTTTGTAACCCAAAAGTTTGGGATATGAAATCAATTAGATTAAGACAGTTGTTAATTTCGTCATACGCCTGGTCAGGACGGGCGATAATGTGAGCATCTGCTAAGCAGAAAGTACGGACACGCTGGAGGCCCATAAGTTCACCTGATTTTTCGAATCGATAAAGTTGGGCTAGTTCTGCAATGCGGATGGGAAGTTCTTTGTAGCTGTGTTTATGAGATGAATAAAGCTCAAAATGATGTGGACAAGTCATTGGCCTGAGCATAAACTCTTCGTCTTCGATGGTAATTGGTGCATACATAGAATCTTTGTAATATGGATAATGACCTGATTTTTTATAGAGATTTAGACTTGCAATGTCAGGTGTATAGACATGGACATAATCACGTTTGAGTTCTTCGTCAGTTATAAAACGCTCAAGTTCTCGGCGGATAGTTGAGCCTTTGGGCGTGAATAGAGGCAATCCTTTGCCAACAGTTTCGGAGAAAACAAACAAATCGAGTTCTTTGCCAAGTTTCTTATGATCTCGTTGTTTGGCTTCTTCAAGTCGAGTCAGATGATCTGTTAATCCTGTGGCATTGGGATAACAAGTCCCGTAAATGCGAGTGAGCATTTTGTTTTTTTCGTTACCTCGCCAATAAGCTCCAGCGACAGAAAGTAATTTGAAATGTTTGAGATCTTTATATGGACGGAGGCAATGGCCACCTCGACAGAGATCAATGAATTCACCCGATTGATAGAAAGTAAGTGGTTGATCTTGGCTGGTAAATTCTTCGATTAGTTCAAGTTTATAAGGATTGTTTGCAAAATGAGCCTTTGCTTGTTCAGGAGTAACTTGTTGCTTGGTGAATTCTTGCCAATCTTTGACGAGAGTTCGCATTTGGGTTTCGATTTGGTCGAGGTCTTGGTTGGAAATTTTGGTATCACCAAAGTCAAAGTCGTAATAAAAGCCATCTTCAATCGCAGGTCCAATAGTAGGCAGCGCATGAGGATAGAGCTTGAGGACTGCTGCAGCCAGTAAATGAGCGCATGAATGGCGTAAGTGATTGAGTTGGTCTTGGTTGGACATGATTTTGTAATGTCATTCAGAAGAAGTATTACGACTGAAGAATCCCCTAAACTAGTGAAATGATTATTTATGGGATCCTTCGTGCGCTGATTTGGCGCACTCTGGATGACGGATTTATAATAAAAAAGCACCCATTCATTAAAATTAACGAATTAGGTGCGAGATCCCGATGGTAAGTCGGGAGTTTCCATCTCGCTTCCCCGATGCAACACCGGGACGCTTGATTGGTCAGAATCAGGAGACTGACTGCTCTACTCTCATTGGATGGTTAGACCAAGTCACTGAGTAAATTTGAGTATATAACCTCTAAGGACTTGCGTAAAGAGCAAAGATATGTTATATTATAGGTTATATGGAAAAACGTTACGGATTAATTTTTCATCACGACCCTGAAATAGATGTGAATGGTCTATTAGAAACACGTAGAGAAATAATAAATAGAGCAAATACTTTTGGACAATTTGTTAGAGAACTAGATCCTAATCAGCAAGGAATTGATAATGAGGTTGCAGAGAATACTAAAGCTTTAGTTAAAAAGGGTATTATAGTGACGGGGACGCCTCGTGATAGTTGGATAAGTCGAATTAAAAGATCGATTGGTTAGAAATAACATTATATTTATTTTGAAGGGTTTTTCTTAAGATCGACGGCTTTGGTTTTGCGTTTACGAAGTTGGCGCATGAGTTTGCTAAGTGAATCCTTGAACGCCATATTGAATTTGTGAGAAGTTGAGCTGGATGATATTTTTTGGTCTGGAAGTTCTAGATATAAATGAGAAGTAAAGACAGGTCCTGGAGTATGATGACAAGAAATGACGACGTTGCTATTGATGAGATCTTGGGGAGTATGTTTGAGATAGCGATTAAGTTTGGCGATGCCCTGATCAATGATATATCTCTGTGCGTCGTGAAGTTCGAAACCTTTGGCTCCGATATTTAATTTCATGATTGATGTATGTATACAGTTTTGGCGAACAAAATGCAAGAAGAATAAAAAAATACCCCCAGCTAAAAGCTGGAGGTATTGGGTTGGTTCAACAAGGCAAGGAAGTGATGTTTCACCTCATCATTAGGTCTAGAAATAACGTTGTAGGTGAAAAAGACAATGATGTGATCAAGTAGTTGAATTGCATCAAGGGTAAATATATTGCCAGCTTGAGTAAATGCCTCGAAAATTCCTTGGGCAAAGTCCTGAGGAGAAATCATTTGTCCCTTAATTGGAATAAGGAATTGGTAGATTTTGTCTGCAAATTGATGAGGTTCAGTGACATTGCCAATAAATTGACAAGGGAACAGAAGATCACCGTGAATAATATTTGATGATACGTTAATCATGATCACTCTCCTTTATTTGTTGAATTGCAAAAGTACAAAGCCTGATTTTTCTACGTATTTGTGTAGAAATCAGACAAGAGCGCTATTATAACCTATTTGAAGTGAGAGGAGTATGAGTTTGATCTGTGGACCCGACTGGACTTGAACCAGTGACCTTCCGCACGTCAAGCGGACGCTCTAGCCAACTGAGCTACGAGTCCAAAGGTATCCATTGATTATACAACAAGAAAAGGATTAGTAAATTTTGGAAATATACTTGGTTTTATATCTGATATGAAGTAAAATGCTTAACGCTATGAGTCAAGGAACTAACGAACGGGAGATTTTAGGAAAATTAACCCCGGAAGAATTGGATGTTTGTATAATGCGGTCAATTGAAGCAGGGAGAGCTAAAAGATCAGGTATATTGAGTAACGAGGTAAAAACAGGTTTGGTAAAGAATGTAAATATGGAATCGGAAGAAAAAATCGAAGGAGTTATCGGAAGAATTGTTAAAACAATTATTCGCCGTTAAGCCAGAGTTGAGTAGTGAATGATGAAAGAAATCTGAAAAATGTCTTTGAAGTATGATCTTAAATACGTTTATTTAGTGGGGTATGTGCTGGGCAAAGTCCTTTTATTATTAATTGTGGTGCATTCATGCCACAAAATGGTTCTCTTGAGTTATATTGTGGGATATTTTTGCTGTAATTAGCACAATCAAAACAAACACTGTGTTGAGTTTTAGGTAATTCTCCTACAGGGAGATTGAAAACCTTGGCAAATTCTTGAAGTTTGCGATTCATGCTTGCATTTTACTGTAAAGAAATATAATTGTAAAGATTATAGGTTGATGGATTAAATAGATTAGTAAACTATATTTGCCGATTGAGGAGATAATAGTAATTTTTTGGTTGATTAATGATGATTGTGCTATGCGGGTTATATATGAAGAAAAGATATAGCCAAAGAAAAAAGGTATGCCCCAAGGAACAAGGGGATAATAATCTAAAGAGGCGAAGTTAACTGACGGGAACCCAGTGATTGTGGCAATTTGTGTTGGAAAGAACCAGGCAATAAATATGATAGAAAATAGTGAAGGTAGTAATAATTGTTTGTGTTGGGCTATGTAAAGGAAAAAAGTAAGCGTGGCAAATAAATGTAATATTCCGAAACGGACCATTGTTTGGCTATCAAATAAATAAGTTACTACGGAGATTAGAGATGCAAAGAGAAGAAGTTTTATTGATTGTTGGAATAAATGACGGCTAAGTGATGAAGTGACTCCCGCTAACGTGATAAAAATGAACCCAAAAATGGTAACGAGTAAAGTAATAAATTGGTTATCTAAATTGATATTGATTAAGCCAAATAGGTGAAGATCAAAGAATAAGTGATAGACGGCCATGGCAATAATGGCAATGGCGCGGAGATTATCGAGGGCATGAATACGTGATTGGACTTGCATTTGTTTGATGGGCGTGTTTTACTCTAATTCATGGATGAAGATAATAAAAGTGGAGATGAGCTAGCAAAGAGTGAGCAATCGCCTTTGATTTCGATACAAGTGGATGAGACGTTGGAAGAAGGAGATGGAGGGACTTTTAATGCAACTGTTTATGAAGCAACTCGTTCGATAATTACCAGACAGATTGTGCAGCTTGAAGAAATTAAGCATAAGATGCGGATTTTTGCTGAGCAAATTCAAGACATGGTAGAAAACAATGAAGCATTGGCTATGGCTGAGAAGGAATCAAAAGAAGCCAGCAAAAAGGCCAAAGAAATTAAGACTAATATCTTGCAGAGTCAGGCAGCCAAAAATCTTAAGATGCAGTTGCAAGAACTACGGGATGAGCAGAAGGATTTGGTTGATTCGATGAGTGGTCATTTGCTAGATCTTTATCAGACGACTGGAGTAATGGAATTTGAAGCTCCTGATGGATCTGTATATGAGTATAAGATACAAGCGAAGTTGGGTGGCAAAAAGCAAGGATAGACAGGTAGTTGTATAATATGGGACATGAAAATAGATTTATTGGGTAATCGAAGAAATGAAGATAGTCAGCGGTATGAAGATGAACTTACGAGAAGAGCAATTAGTTCGAAAACTGTTGAGATTGTAAGTGGTTTGTTTTTGAGCAACTCAGAAATTCCGAATCAAGTTGCTATGGGTTTGTTGAGATTTGCAAAAACGGATATCGATTGTAGAGTGGAATTAATACCTTTGGTAGATATCAACGTAGGAGGTGGCGATGAACAAATTAGAATTGATGATGATAAATTTGGAAAAGAAGTTAGGAATACAGCCAAAGGAGTGCTTCGGTTGATTGAAGGTAAGGGGTGGGATAAAAGAGTGGCTATTGACAGACATCTTG
>CAYUGO010000046.1:0-8584 GCA_964444295.1 uncultured Gammaproteobacteria bacterium
CGTGGGATAACAGAGTGGCTATTGACAGCGATGTTGCGGTAGAATCAGTTCGGACGAATTTAGAAATAAAATTATATAACGTAGTAGAAAATCTAGCATCTTCAGCGGTTAAAGGAGGTTTAATTGATGCTAGTCGTGCATGGCAATTAGATGATAAGTTTCATCTTCGTGATATTAATCCACGCCTGGAGGAAGAAATTGTGGTTAGACCTCCGTTGCAACCTGAGATAGTTAAAATTGCAGAATTTTGGGGTCAAATTGGAATTTTATTTGGGTCGCCAAGAGAGTCGTTGCTTGAGCATTATGGGCGGAATACTGGTGACTATGTACAGTGTAGTAACGACGATTCACGAAGAAGGAAGGAAACACTTAAGTTAGCTGAAGAGACGTTACGTAATCAGTTAGAGTTACAGAAATTACTTAAGTAGTAGTGAATTATTTATTGCCAAGGAGTCTTGCGTAAGCCGTTATGCCTGCTCTGCCCTCTAATAAGTCGAGATTTGCATTACTACCTGCTGCAATTAAATTGGTTCTTGGTAAATCAATACCCAGCTCGTGGCTAGTGGGAGGAGTATAAGCAATGCCGTCATTAGATCCCAGATCAATTTGAGTTTGGATACCTAACGTTAATCCTCCAGCTCTGGTATTGGCAATTGGGGCTATCCTGATACCACCCAGGTCAATGTTTCCTATATTGGCGGTGAGAAGTCTTGTGTTTGGTTTTTGAATAGAGTCAGTGGGTACTCTTTGAATTAGATTTTGGTCTTGGGCTAAAGCTAGTCCCAAAACTATAACTGTGCCAATGATTAATTTTTCTTTGTTCATTTTTATTTTCTTCTATTACCAACGGCTTTGAATACCATGCCAATACCAGCAATCGCAACAGCTGCTGTCATTACAGATTCAGCCGCAACAAGGGGACGAGGTGGTATCGCGTAATTAACTTCATGAGATGGCACTTCGCAATTGTTAGTTGCACATGCTGCTAGTGACTCAAAAGTGAGCACTCTTATTGTTCCTCTAACCGCATATCCCGCGGCATCTGAGGATACATCAGAAAACAGTTCCCCTGTTCCCTTGATTATACCTCTGGGCGCATAGGCAACAGTTTCTGCAGTTTCTGCCAAGGTCTTGATTGGCTGCGTGCGGAGGCGATAAGCTGTTTCGGCGATGGTCCCTGGTTCCATTTGTTCTAAAGCAACAACACCTGCAGTTGAAGTAATGGCTGTGGCAACAGCGATATCTCTTCCTGTTAGGTGGCGCTTAGTTGGATTAATGGGTGGTTCATTATTAATCGGGTTAGTAGGTACCTCATTAACTTTGATGAGGAGTTCACTGTCACTAAGATTCCGTGGATCGGATGGATCTTTGGAGTCAGCATGTTGCTGTGGTTTATGTCGTGGTTTAAATTCCATATTTAGTATGTATTGTACCTCAGTTGTCAATTGGGGATGATTTTATTTGTTGAGCCATAACATATGCTTGTGCAAGTTGACCTATTATATTTTGGACAAATGGACCTATAACTTCGGCTTGAGCTGCGGTGCGCATTCTTAGGCCTAGAGCATCAACCTGGGCTTCGTTAAGCTGTCCTAAGTTATTCATAAATTCTAGTGTTCTACTATCTGGTATGACGTCAATGTAACTGTTACTTAGTGAAAAATTTATACCCAATCCTCTGCCATATTGAGGGAGTCTTCTTTTGATGGCGCCAACTGTAATATTAAAAATATTGGTGGTAGTTTGGAACCCTTCGACGAGAGAATCAACTTTTAATTGATTTTGGGGGTTTGCGAAATCATGAGGATCAGCGTTGCCTTGTGCGATAGGATTGTTTCGTACTCCTGGTGACATTTGGGCTCTACGTAATATTTCTTGGTAATAAGGATTAACTCTAAGATTATCCCAAATATTGTAAATAATTGTAGGTAATGTAGTATTTATCATTTCTTGGAGATTACCATCATGTGCTGTGTATGTGCGCATGAGTGAGTGTTCTGCTGGAGTTACGTTACTATTGTTATATCTTTCGGCTTCAGGTATAACGCTGGCCATAGTTCTGATTTTTAGACCTAGTGAACCAAAACCAGGAATCTCAATACCCTTTTCTCCTAATAATGATTGGTTTATTTGGTATTGGTCTTGAACACCTCTGATTATTTCTGCAGTTTCAAATATGGGAATCTTGAATGTCAGTTGACCAGGTCTAGGGTTAATATCAAATCCGCCACGAGTTTCTAGTGTAGTTTCACCGAAATTGAGAGGATTGGGATCTCTACGTTTTATGATTACCACAGAGTCTGGTGGTGGGGCTACTACAAATGCACCTAATACCTTACCAAAGATTTTTCCACCTCGATACAAAATTCTTTCTGCAGTTCCCATGTTACGCAGCATGAGAGCTTCTTCATATTTGGGTCCGTACGTCTGAGCGTTGATAATGTGAGCATATACGTCCGGTGTGAGTTGTAAGGCTCCGTTTTGGTCACTTGTGGCTAGGGATGTTTCTGGCATATTTATTTGTTATTAAATCCATTATTAAAACCTGTCTTGGCAATCTGAATTAAAGTTGGCCGTTGTGTCTTACGTAATAATCCAATGTCTCTTGCTATAGCATCAGCATGAGCTTGAATTCTCGCCTGTTGAGCTTCTTGTTGGGCACTAGCCATAGCGTGATTGAGAGTATTAATAGTATCTTGAGGAGGGATACCAAAAATTTTTTCTGCAAATTCTACAATACCTAGATTGCCAAATTGATCTCTGACTTCTATTCCAAATCTATTCTGAAGTTCTTGCATTAAAAACTCTAAATTACTCCCCCATTTATTTTCTGGAAGTGCTTGTGGCTGGCGAACGGGTTCTCCGTTTATATATATTTCTGTTGACGGCTTAGCCATATGTATTATAGTATACTGCTATAGTCAAGTTATATTATTCATCAACAATATTAAATATTATTGGAATGCGAGAATTGTCAGTCCTTACATCTACAATTGATCCATTAGGAACGTTAATAACAATATAATCTTCATTACATGTGATACTGGCTTGTTGTGAACCTTTAAGTTCAATTGTCCTACTGGGATTATCCAAAAATACACTAAATACTCTTCCTTCTTCTTCGGTTATCGTAATTTCATGCCCTTTGGGAAGCAGGAGCGAGTGGTGATAAAAGGATTCAACAGGTCTTCCTCTGTAATTGACTTGTGCATCTAATCCTGGACTTACTAATCTAGCAAAGCCAGTTCCGTTGTAAACAATTTGTGATTCTTGTGTCTCAGAATTAGTATGCTTTGTAAATCTCTCTTTTAGAAATGCTGAAGCAATTGTAAACATAATATTGTGTATTATAGGTAAACGATATGATGGTGCAAGTATTAATTACATATTTGATATTTATACTTATACACCTATAATATCGGATATTAAGTTATAATTATGATATCTGTAGAATTTCCAAAATCTAGTCTAGATATAGATGTTAATTTCAAAGCTGGTTTGAAAAAAAATGCTAAGGGTGGTAAATCATTAGGACTAGATATGGAATCTAGAAGCCGTGAAGGTGGAGATACTTATCGAATTGTATCGAGTAATGGAGATGTAAGCGTTAATGTAGACAATGTTGCCACGGCAACTGTGAATGATAAAGATATGGTATTTACAGTTGTTGAGAGAGGTCAAGATGATCCAGATGTGATTGATGTTTTGAGGTTAAAAAAAAGTGAATTTGAAGGAAATGTGACGAGCGAATTAGCTGATGGATGGAAAACATCGCAATCTGAGGATGATGGAGTATATACGCAGACACTTAATAACAATGCAACTCGATTAGATTTATATGAGCTAAAAGATGATGATACTGAAATTAAAGGAGCGAAATTAAGGATTCAATTTTCAATTGAAGAGGAAGCAGTAATGGAGTTGCAACAACAATCCCCATCGGGGGGCAATGAAAGAATAGAAATATTTAGTTTACGAACTTCTATCGGGCATAATCTTAAGGGACAATTAACAAACAGAGAGGTTGCTTATCCACATGTTGGGATTGCTGCTGATGAAGAAATTAGTTTAGCATCTTATAGTCAAAAAACTAGTGAAAGCGAAAGAGTCCCATTGTTCGGTCATGTGATGGATTCTGAAACTAAATTGAGGAATGGCTCTATTGCTGAAGTTAATGGAGTTAAAATAGAAGAGAGTGAAACTTCAAATAATATCATGATTCAAGGCATGACTATGCAAAATGGGGTTGAATCAGTAAGGTTCCAACGATGGTTTAATAGTTTGGGCAATTTGGCAACAAGAGTTACTCAAGCGTGGGGTGTTGGTATTGGTTTGAGTGACAGATCAATAATGAGTGCTGATTTTTGGAATGGGGTTGAAAATTTTGGGAAAGGTTTTGTATTAAGAGAATTCGTTGTGAGCGAATCTGATCGCTTGTATCTGGGTGAACGTTATGTCGTAGGTGATATCGTTAAAGGTCATCCAAGTGTATCAGTTTTATCTGATGTGATTGTGGCTGACTGTAGGATCGGAGAATTGAGTCAGTTTGAAGGTCTAAATTTGTCGGGTAATCTAGAGTTGGTTACTAATGGTGAAAAAATGAGTTTGGTTAAAGGAGATATTCCTAATAGCCACAAAGACCTATTGAGAGGTTTAAGGGTAAGTCATGGGATAGATGGTGGTTTTGAATTTGAATCAAGTTTAGATGATAGCTATTGGAATTTGAAGATTGATGAAAATAGTGATGTTGATGCGATTATGGTTTTGGGGGGTAAGGGGAATAGAACTAAAAGTATCGAAACTAGAGTTGATGGTCAGCAATTAACTGCGTCATTAACTGAGAGCGATATACCGCAAATTGCACAGAGATTAGATGAAGTTCCCCAATTTGAAATATTATTAAAAGACTTATATGGCGGAGCAATGGGGAGAGAAATTGCGACGTTTAGGTTTGAAGCTTAGTTGCTAAGTAAGTCATATTATACCGAAGTGTCTTCATTGTTTTGTGATTCTGAGAATGAGGTTTTTAATGTTATGGGACCTGAAATAATTGATAAATCTTTTGTATGTGAATCTGGTTCTAATGTTGTTTGTGATAATCCCCAAAGTGTAGCTCCGCCGATTTGGTAGTCATTTTTGTCTAACTTATATTGAGTGGCTTTGCCTGAAATGGGATCAATTTTGGTGGTTATTGTTCTTTGAATATTTTGTTGAAACGGATTCCATTGTGCTACAAATCCATTAAATTTCCCTTTTGATGGATTTGGTTCACCCGCAAAAGTCATAGTAGTGATACCTTGTGTAACATTGACGGAATCAGGCATTATGGAGTCACCACGAGAAAAAAAAGTTTGTAATCTAGCACCCTGAGGAGAAGTAGTGAATAATTTATCTGTAGAAGAAATAATTTGATTGTTCTCATCAGTGACAAGCTCACGTGAAGTTGAAGTATTCCCTCTTTTGGATATATGTGTTGCGATCCCTCCACTATAGTTGTAATCCTCATCTATAGTATTTGTTCCATACTTTTCAGTAATGCCTGTAAGTATTTCTTGTGCACGTTTCCCAAGTGTTTCTCTTATAGTTGACATTACGCTGAGGTTAAGCTAATTGGACCCATTTGTACATTTATAGTTTCACCGTGAGCACTAAATACTCCAGCGCCTGCACTAAATTTTCCATTTCTAACTATTCTGCGATTTCCCTGGGCTTCTATATCTTCTTTTGATCTTGAAAAAAATAATCCTGCAATTTGAGCTCCAGCACGTGCCTTATCACTTTTGCTTGTTGTAGCGATTATTGTCCATTCACTGGGGTGACCTACTGCAATTTGACTATTAGGTATCCTACTTGAGGCACTTGCATGACCAAGTGATAAGTTACTTGCAGTTGCTATCGTGCGTGCTTCGGAAACTACACGCGTTATTTGTGATGAGAAACCCAGTCCAAGTATTCTTGCACTTGCTGATCCTATTTTAGGGTCTTTCTTGTCTTGAGGACTGACTGATGCTGATAAACCGCCAAGTTCGACGGCAATACTTTTTGCTTGTTGAGCTCGTGCTCCCGCAATTCCTAGACTTGCTGACTGCACAGTTGATCTTACAAACTTGCCATCTTCATTGATTAATCTTTGTCTACCGACCCCAATTGCTACAGCGCCGAGAGAAAAGGGACTATCTTCTGAGGATTCAAATACTGCATTAACACCAACGCTTCCAACTAAGGATGCTGATTTTGCTCTTCCAAATTCCATCAATGCTAGGGCGGCAGCACCATTGGTAATCTGGTCTCTTTGTATGATTTTTTGACTTCCGTCTTCACCTATTTCTACAATTAATGGTTTTCGATTTCTTTGTGATTCATATCCAGCCACGCCTCCAAAAGCTCGTGTGTGTTTTTCTGTGTCAATTTCTGGCATATTTTTGTGTTTGCCTCCGATTATAAATATCTTCGGCATTATTGCAAGTATTAAATCGCCTTATATTTATCTTTATAAGATTAAATAAATTAAAAACAACTGAAGATATGTAAAGAAGTGTTACTCTATGATTCGGACTTGACCATTAGAATCTAGAACTGCAGCCCGAACAACTCGATTCATATTGTTGTTTCCTTTTTGACATAGAACTTCAAAAAGATTACCTTCTGGAGTTGAGCCGTTGATTCGAGAACTTGATAATAAAGGAGTATGTATCCCCTGGCAAATGCGGCTTTCTGAATCTGAAGGAATAGTTGTATTAAATTCTGGGAGTGTTCCTCTACAATTGATTAAGCGATTGGGTTGTCCACTATCAGGTAAGCAGACTGCAACATTATTTCCTTTTATCCTTGCAAATCCTAATAATGCGTCAGGTCCGTGTTGGAAAGTGGGGAAGTTCGGTATTGGTAAGGTTGGTTGAATAGGATCTATATCGGGAATTTCAGATTTGATAGCTGGAGCTGTTTCCCATGATCTATCAATTGTTGGTGTAGGAATTACTTGTGTAGGAGCGGCATTACTTGTGGGTGTTTGATCTGGATTTACAACAGTATTTATGGTCAGTGCAATTGCGCCAGCACCTAGACCAGCTGCAAGGTATGGCCATTTTTCGCCTATTTTTTGGGTTTTCGATGCTGCTATAGCGGCACACTGTTTTGTTCTAGCTATAATTGATTCTCTATCCATATTTAATAGTTTGTTGAATGATAACACTTATTTGAGCTAAATCAAGATGATTATGGGATAGTGAGGATTATTTTGAAGATTTGTTGGAGAATAGAAGTTTGTTATCTTTTAATGAAACTTTTATTGTGTCACCTGATTTGAATTTGTTATCGATAATATCGTAGGCAAGTTCATCGACTAGCTTGGATTCGAGAACTCGTTTGAGAGGACGAGCGCCAAAAGCAGGATCGTAACCTTGGTCAGTGAGCCATTCCTTAGCTTGAGGAGAAACTTCGAGCTTATAGCCTTGTTTAATAAGTCGTGTCTTGATGAGTTCTAGTTGCAAGTTAAATATTTGTTCGAGTTGATCTTTGCCTAGTGGGTGGAAAACAACAATTGAGTCTAATCGGTTAAGGAACTCAGGGCGAAAGCTTTGTTTGAGGATAGTTTGGATTTGGGGTTGGATTGAGTCTAAATCTTTATTTGCACTTGCTGTTTGATGGATAAGGTCAGCACCAATGTTGGAGGTCATGATGATGATAGTGTTTTTGAAATTGACAGTTCGACCTTTACCGTCGGTTAGGCGGCCATCGTCAAGGATTTGGAGGAAAGCATTAAAGACTTGGGGATGGGCCTTCTCTACCTCATCAAAAAGGATGACTGAATAAGGCTTGCGACGAACGGCTTCGGTCAATTGACCACCTTCTTCATAGCCCACGTAGCCTGGAGGTGCTCCAACTAGACGCGAAACAGTATGGGCTTCTTGATATTCGGAGAGATCAATCCTGATCATGGCGTCTTGAGAATTAAACATAACTTGGGCAAGAGCTCTGGCTGTTTCGGTTTTGCCGACCCCGGTTGGTCCTAGGAAAAGAAAAGAACCGATGGGACGATTTTCGTCAGAAAGTCCTGCCCTTGAACGACGGATAGCAGAGGCGACTTGTTGGATAGCTTCGTTTTGGTCAATGACGTGCTTGTGCAGTTCATCTTCGAGATGAGTTAGTTTTTCGGTTTCGGATTTGAGTAGTTTGTTAGCAGGAATGCCTGTCCAGCGAGAAACAACTTTGGCAATGTCTTCCTCAGTAACTTGTTCTCGAAGCATTTTTTCTTCATCAGGAATTGATTGCCATTGTTTTTCTAGTTGTTCGAGTTCTTTTTGTTTGGCAGGGATTTGACCGTATTTGATCTCTGAGGCTTTTTCGAGATTAACGTCTCGCTCGTACCGATCAAGCTCAAGTTTGAGTTGGTCGATTTCTTCACGGACTTTACGGATTTGATCAAGTTGTTTTTTCTGGGAATTCCAACGGAGCTCTAGGGCTTGGCTTTGGGTTTTCTTGGTTTGGATTTCGCGGGATAATTCCTCTGCTCTACCTTGGGCTGATTTGTCTTTTTTGAGAGCTGCGAGTTCGATTTCTTGCTGGGTGATTTTGCGTTTGAGTT
>CAYUGO010000047.1:0-8556 GCA_964444295.1 uncultured Gammaproteobacteria bacterium
TGCCCCGATTTCTTTTCGTTAAAACGCCGACTGAAGATAAACCCTTCTTTGTAGACTTAGTCAGTCCTATCTCGATTGACAGCTTGGCAAAATTAGTCCGATTAGCACACGATTTGAATAAACAAGGGGCATTAATTGAGGTAACAGAAATGTTGCCGGATCCCAATCAGACTTGGCTTATCGATAAGGCAGGAAACAAATTTACAAGTGAATTTCGAATGGTTGTAGTGGATAATATTTGAACTCACAGAAAGGATCAACTCATGTCAATTACACCTGTTAATAATAAATACGAACTCTCACCTTTGCAACAAGGATTGCTGTTTAACACACTATATGCACCACACTCAGGCGTGGATATTATCCAAGTTGTTTGTACATTCCATGAGCACATACGATCAGAAGAATTCGAGCAGGCTTGGCAAGCTGTTTTTGAGAAATACGCCGTGCTTCGTACTGCATTTACCGGGGATGGTTTAACTGAGTTTCAACAGGAAATTAACTCCTCCTGTGTTTTGCCATTCAAACAGCAAGATTGGAGCACGACTCTTCCAGAGAAGAGGCAATCTCGCTTGGAAGACTTTCTTCGCACTGATCGACAGATGGGATTCAATTTGGCTGAACCACCTTTGATTCGCTTAAACCTCTGCTGCATATCAGATTCACATTATTACTTTATCTTCACATTTAACCATATTATTTTGGACGGCCGGTCCTTGCTTATGTTGTTCAATGATGTATTTCTCTTATATGATGCGCTTTTCGAAGAAAAAGAGGTCAGTTCAGCAACCGAGGTCCCGTATCGAGACTATCTTGCATGGCTTCGATATCGTGACACGACAGGCGAAAAGGAATTCTGGCAACAATGGCTTAGGGGGGTTGGTTCGCCAACTACGATTAATAACTCAAGAATTCCAAAGAACGAGTCTGATTCGTTCAAGAACTTCGAAGAGCAAAATATTCGATTCACTTATCCAATGACCACCGCACTGAAGAAACTAACACAGCAGAATCAGCTAACGCTTAATACTATACTCCAAGGGGCGTGGGCAATGTTGCTGAGTCGTTACATTCGACAAGATGATGTTGTTTTTGGAGTCACACGTTCTTGTCGTCGCGAAACTGTTGAAGGATCCGAAAAGATTGTGGGTTTGTTGATCAATACGCTGCCAATGCGAGTTCGTATATCACCAGATGCGATTCTACTTAAATGGCTAAAAGACATTCGTTACGAAAATGATTTGCTGCAAAAACATGTTCACTCTGACTTGATGCAAGTGCATAGCTGGAGCGAAATCCCCAAAGAGACTCCCTTGTTTGACCATATTGTCATCTTCGAAAACTTTTCATTGCATAGTGCACTTAGATCACAAGGAGGGAGGTGGCATAATCGAGAGTTTGAATTGCGTCGAAAGCCTAATTACCCACTCACGGTCTATGGATTTGATGAATCGGAGTTGTTGATTAAGATAATCTATGACCCGGAAATTTTCGATGAAACCACCATTAAACGTATGTTACTGCACTTACAAACATTAATTGAAGGGATGCTGGCTAACCCTAGCGGCCAATTGAAAGACTTGTGGATGTTGCCAATGGAAGAACGTCAGCAACTCCTGGCGGAATGGAACGCGGTGCAGTTAAAAAATCTGCAAAATCAATGTATACATGAGCTATTTGAAGAGCAAGTATTACGGGCGCCCGGCGCAAATGCAGTGACATTTGATGAACACCGGCTATCTTACAATGACCTGAACCTTCTTGCCAACCGGTTAGCACACCATTTGCAACAGTTGGGTGTAGGATCGAACGTTTTGGTGGGGGTCTGTATGGAACCCTCGCTGGAAATGCTCATAGGTTTGCTTAGCATTCTTAAAGCCGGTGGTGCGTATGTGCCGCTGAATCCATCCTATCCTAAAGAACGCCTCGCATTTATTCTGGAAGATACAAAGGCAACAATAATAATCACTCAAACTCAGTGTGTGAATAAGATTCCACCATGCTCTGCACATATTATCTCGCTAGATCCGGATTTAAGCGCCATTCAATCTGAGCAATATGAGAATTTACCAAAAACAGCCGCACTACACAACCTGGCTTATGTCATCTATACTTCTGGCTCAACAGGTCAACCCAAAGGGGTGCAAGTTACACACCAAAATGTTATCAGCCTGTTCTCAGCTACTCAAGCTTGGTTCCAGTTTAATGAGGATGATATATGGACGTTGTTTCACTCCTTTGCATTCGATTTTTCAGTTTGGGAAATCTGGGGCGCATTATTACATGGTGGTCAACTTGTGATTGTTCCATTCTGGGTCAGTCGTTCGCCAGATGCTTTTTATAAGCTGCTCCACCAAAGAAAGGTTACTGTTCTTAATCAGACGCCTTCTGCTTTTTACCAGCTTATTCAGGTTGATAACACAGCAGATAGTGGTCAGAAACTAAATCTACGCTGGATCATTTTAGGTGGGGAAAAACTAGAAATAAGGAATCTAAAAACTTGGTTTTTGCGCAATGGGGATAGGAATCCTCAACTGGTTAACATGTATGGTATTACAGAAACTACCGTTCATGTGACTTTTCGACCACTCACATTGAAGGATTTAGATAGTCCATCAGTTAGTGTCATCGGCAGACCTATTCCGGGATGGCAGGTATATCTTCTGGATCAATACCAACAACCGGTTCCAATCGGGATTCAAGGAGAAATGTATATCGGTGGTGTCGGCGTATCTCGTGGGTACTTGAATCACCCCGAGTTAACAGCAGAACGATTTATTTCAAATCCTTTTAACAATCTGTATGGAAAGTATCTCTATCGATCCGGGGATTTGGCGCGTTACCTGCCAAATGGAGAATTTGAATATCTTGGAAGACTTGATGAGCAAATTAAAATTAGGGGCTTTCGAATCGAGTTGGGCGAAATTGAAACCATATTGCAACAACATTCAGCAGTACAGAATTGTGTGTTAGTGATGCGCGAAGTAGCAGATGGAGATAAACACCTAGTTGCGTATGTGGTGCCGAGTGTCCAAACTGTTTCTCCGAATGAACTCCGCGAGTTCTTAAAGGCTAAATTACCCGATTATATGTTGCCGACAGCATTCATATTTATGGAGAGTCTGCCACTCACTCCAAATGGAAAGCTTGATCGCCGCGTACTGCCGGCGCCCAAATGGGTTACAGGAAAAGACACTGCTATAATCAATCCTCGTAATCCTACGGAAGAAACATTAGCGGAAATCTGGGCAGAAGTCTTTCATTTGAACGAGGTAAGCGTTCAAAAGAATTTCTTCGAGATGGGTGGGCACTCATTGATAGCCGCCCAATTAATGTCGAGAGTGCGCAAGGCTTTCAAAATCGAGCTTTCATTGCGGGTTTTATTTGATTCACCAACAATAGAAGGACTAGCACAGGCAATAACTGAGCTACAGAACGCAAATAGCCAACCTTTTTCAAGAATTGAACCTATCTCGCGAACTACAGAAAAATTGCTAACAAAAGTCGATACGCTTTCTGATGAAGAAGTAGAAGATATGTTGGGCGAATTCTTTGAAGATGAGAGTGACGAATGAAAAAACATCAATCCTCAAAATCACATCTTTCGTTTCAAGAAAAACGTAGATTGCTTGCTCAATTGCTTCGGCAAAAAGCGAACAAGAATAAAAGATTCCCTGCTTCTTTTGCACAGGAACGATTATGGTTCATGGACCAATTGATACAGGATAAACCCGTATATAACGTTCCGCTGATGCTACACCTTCGTGGTTGGTTAGATGTTGACGTTTTGGAACGTAGTATCAATGAAATCGTACGCCGTCATGAGGGATTGCGGACAACCTTCATGGTTATAGATGAACAGATCTATCAAGTGATTCATCCAGAACTGACAATTCCTCTTGTGAAGATAGATTTGTGCGACTCGCCAGCAAACACAATCGATATCGAAAGCGAACGCTTTGTAATTGAAGAAGCCCGGCGACCGTTTGACTTGTCAGAAGGCCCACTTTTGCGCACGCATTTGTGGAAATTAGATACTCAGAAATTTATTTTACTAATAAATATGCACCACATTATCACAGATGAATGGTCATTAGGAGTTTTCTTTCACGAATTAAGTTCAATATACGATGCTTTTTCACAAAACACACTGTTTTCATTGCCGGAGTTGTCCATTCAGTTTGCTGATTATACCCTTTGGCAAAGGGAAACCCTGCATGATGCTGAATTAAATCGTCAATTAGCATACTGGAAAGATAAATTAGCGAAATGTCCGGAGGTCTTGGAACTTCCAACAGATCGATCACGTCCGCCAGTGCAGAGTCACCAAGGATCTGCACATCGCTTTTCACTTCCCATCAATCTGAGTCGAGAATTAAGAGATTTTAGTCATCAAGAAGGAGTAACTCTTTTTGTAACACTCCTTACATCTTTTTGTGTATTCTTATATCGTTATAGCGGACAAACAGACTTTTGTATAGGAACACCGATTACTAACAGGTCCCGAGTTGAGTTGGAGAGCCTGATTGGCTTCTTTTTGAACACCTTGGCGCTCCGGGTGAATATAGCAGGTAATTTAACATTCCGGGACTTACTTCGTCATGTACAAGATGTATGTTTAGAAGCATATGACCATCAAGAATTACCATTCGAGAAACTTGTAGAAGAACTTAAAGTGGCGCGGAGTATGAGCTATACTCCATTATTTCAAGTTATGTTTGTATTACAGAGGGATATAGAGAATCTGGTAAGATTGCCTGGGTTGGAAGTCGATGTTAAAGGAATTAATCCGGGAGTAGCGAAGTTCGATGTTACACTTGTTATGATTGAGACAGCATCTGGTGGGTTACGTGGTTGGTGGGAATATGCCTCGGACTTATTTGACAAAACAACATTGGAAACATGGACAGAACATTTTCAAATTATGCTAGAAGGGATAATAGCTAATCCAACCCAATCATTATTGATGTTGCCTTTACTTTCGACAAGTCAGCGGCATCAACAATTGGAAGAATGGAATAAAACTAGTTTTTATTACACTAAAGACAAGTGCGTTCACGAATTATTCGAAGAACAAGTTTGCAGAACACCTGATGCAATAGCAGCTGTATGCGGAAATCAGCAACTAACATATCGAGAACTAAATATGCGGGCAAACCAGTTGGCACATTATTTGCAAAAAAGAGGGGTGTCACCAGGAGTACTAGTAGGGATATGTGTAAGGCAATCACTAGAAATGATTGTCGGCTTGCTTGGCATTCTTAAAGCAGGAGGTGCATATGTGCCTATCGATCCGACATATCCAAGAGATCGAATAGATTTTATGCTGAAAGAGTCCCAATGTCCTGTTATTCTTACTCAAGAACAATTTAATAATAATTTACCACCTCATATGGGAGAATTAGTCCTATTGGATGCACATTGGACACAGATAATGCAAGAGAATGGAGATAAACCAGTTGGCAAAAGCATGCCAAACGATTTGATCTATGTGATATATACCTCTGGAACAACAGGGAGACCAAAGGGTGCTGGTGTTTATCATCAAGGATTCGCCAACCTCCTAAACTGGTATATAAAAGAGTTTCAATTAAATGCTAATGATCATGTACTTATAGTGTCATCTCTAAGCTTTGATTTGACGCAAAAGAACCTTTATACACCATTGATCGTTGGAGGGGAACTGCATTTTTCCACATCAGAATATTATGATCCGGAAGAGATCGTTCGAATAGTCTGTGAGTCGAAGATATCTTGGATAAACTGTGCACCAAGTGCATTTTATCCACTTGTAATTTACGGCAATAAGAGTGTGCTCATGAAACATACCCTAAGGTATGTTTTCTTGGGTGGGGAGCCTATTTCGCTTTCTAGGCTTTTAGAATGGATTGATGCGTCGCCACAAAGTACTGAAATTGTGAATACTTATGGACCAACAGAATGTACTGATATAAGTACTTCTTACCGTATCAGTTCTGTAACAAGGAGTTTGGATACTGAGGTTCCGATCGGCAAGCCAATTTTCAATGTACAGGTATATATCTTGGATGAGAATCAGCAAATTTTGCCTGTTGGAAGGGTGGGCGAACTCTATATAGGAGGCAGCGGTGTAGGTCCCGGATATATCAATGACCCTAACTTGACTTTACAAAAAATTGTACCCAACCAGTTTTCTAAAAACACCAACGAACGTATGTATCGAACAGGAGATATTGTTCGATTTCTACCAGATGGAAATATTTTGTTCTTGGGACGCAATGACCATCAAGTGAAAATTAGGGGATTCCGCATCGAACTTGGGGAAATAGAGATCCTTTTGACGGAACATCCAAAAATAAAAGAAGCAGCGGTTGTAGTCCAAGAAGGGCAAATGGGCGAAAAACAATTGATAGCTTATTTTGTGCCGGAAGGGGAGGGATATCCCGATAAAGAAGATTTGCGGCATTACCTTGTTGAAAGGCTGCCTGAGTATATGATGCCTTCCGTCTTTTTGGTACTAGACTCCCTGCCACTAACACCAAATGGAAAAGTTGATAGAAAAGCGTTGATGGAACAGAAAGTCGAGCTTGTTAGAGAGAAAGAATTTACAGCTCCCCGCACAGCAGATGAGAAAATATTAGCAGATATTTGGTGTAAGGTATTGGGATTGAAGAAAGTAGGGATTTATGATAATTTTTTTGAATTAGGTGGTGATTCTATCTTAAGTATTCAAATGATCGCTAAAGCTAAAATGGCAGGATGGAAAATAGCCCCAGCACAGTTCTTCTTACACCAAACTATTAGTGAACTCGCAAAAGTAATTTTCCTTTTAGATAATGAAAGTTATAGGAAGGAAGAACCAGTTATTGGTCCAACTCCTTTATTACCTAACCAAAGATTTCTCCTTGAGCAATATACTCTCGAACCACAATGCATGAATACTTACATGTTACTGGAAGTAAAACAAAAATTAGATATTAGTCTCTGGAATATCATATTTAATCAAATACTATTACACCATGATGCGCTCAGATCCCGTTTTAATCAAGATAAAATGGGGTGGAAACAAACAATTGCCCCTCCAGATCAGCAATTACCTTTTTTGTATTTCAACTTCTCAGAAACATCAAAACAAGAGCAAATCACTTTAATGGTGCATGAGGCGGAGCGTCTACAAAGAAGTTTAAACCTTTCGGAAGGTCCAATTATGCAGGTAGCTTATTTTGACATGGGATCAAAACGCTTAGATCGACTTCTAATAATCATTCACCATCTTGTATTTGATGGAGTTTCTTGGAATATCTTGTTAGAAGATATAGAAATCGCCATTCGGCAGCTACAGAATGGGGAAAGAATAAAACTTCCGTCAAAGACCAGTTCAATTAAACAATGGGGTGAAAGGTTAATAGAGCACTATAAATCTGATGTACTTAATAAGGAACAGATGTTTTGGACTAATAAGAAATGGGAAAAAAGTACACCTCTGCCCGTTGACTATCCTGATGGGAAGAAAGAAAACACCGTAGGTACGGAAGAAACTACTATCATAAGTATTGATGCCAAAAAGACGAATAAATTGTTAGAAAATTGTAAATTGCACAATATTAAGATTATTGAAGTTTTATTAGCAAACTTGGCAATTACCTTGTCAAAATGGACTAGAAGTTCTGCCGTTCTTATCAATTTAATGACTCATGGCCGTGCACAACTTTTTGATGAGCTAGACTTGACGAGAACCATTGGTGATTTCGCATTCTCTTATCCCATATTAATTGAAAATAATAATACTAAATCACTTCATGATGAAATAATCGTTATAAGGAATATAATCGCTAGCATACCTAATTCTGGCTTAGGTTATACCTTGTCGCGTTATTGTGAGCCCAATAGTGCACTAGCGACCAGATTAAAATCTTTTCCACAACCCGAAGTTTTTTTTAATTATATTGGTCGGTATAACTTTGAAACAGCGATGTTTGCTAAAACCTTTGAACCGATTTATAATGCAGTTAGTCCAGACCAATACAGGATACATCTACTAGATTTTAATATTTCAATAATTGAAGGAAAATTACAGCTGGAAGTAATATATAGCAAAATGGTTCATAAAAAATCCACTATTGACTACTTAGCTAAAGAATTCGTGCATTCCCTTTTATCTTATACTGGTTTAGCATAAAAACTGGCATTTTTTATGCCGGTAAGCAGCCAAAAGAATGCTACTTTTTATCTTTAATGAGTATATATAAATTCAGTAAATCACAGATTTGATTGACAAAAGGGGCAACTCTGGTAAAAGGTAAAGCGCCAACCAAAACCAATTGCCAAAGAAGCCCCCTGAGATGATATACCAACATGAGCTAAAAGCAGAAGATGTTCGTGCATACGCCTCAGGGCTTTCACAAAGTTAATCTTTTTTGGTGATTAAGTCGAGGGCTATCTTGGGCTGTGCCTGAAACAGCCGGCGGGCTTGGGCAATGTTTTGATAGCCATTTTTCAGACACAGCCCAATTGCAAGGTTGTTCAAGATCGTCATATTGTGCCCGGCATCGCCAACGGTTAGGCGGGTGGAATCTT
>CAYUGO010000048.1:0-8421 GCA_964444295.1 uncultured Gammaproteobacteria bacterium
GTACTTCCTTTGACGCCCAAGGCAATGCGATAAATCCGACACGCGAAGTAATCGTCGTAGATCGTACCCGAGATCAACAACTTCAAAGATTAATAACTCAAGCCCAAGAAATCAAAGATAAATATGGTTCAGGTTATAGAGCAGTTTTTGAAATCTCAAAACTCGTTTATCAGCGCATGGACTCTCCCTATCTACTCCAGAATGATGAGCAATTAGTCCGAAAAGGCGGTGAAGTACTGATCGGGGACATAGAATCAGGCGTATGTCGACATCGATCCTTATTGTTTCAAACTTTAGCTTCCGAAATCGATATAGACTCAAAACAAATAAGAGGCATGATGGCTACACAAGGAACTATAGACCAAGGAGCCCATGCTTGGAACGAAGTCCAGTTGAATGGCGATACTTATGTAGTTGATGTCATGAATCCGCCCGTAGGAAACTTTGCTAGCATGGATTATGATACTTTTATGAAATCTCAAGGATTCCCCAAGCCAGGCGACAAACGTCTAGGATGGATTTATACTAATGCCCAAGGCACAAATTCCTATACGACCAAATTAGATAATTCATATGATAACTAGTTTTCCATTATTCCCGAATCCTTACATTACCCAAATTTCAACTAAAGTAATATAATCGTCGCAAGGATTAACAGACCCAAATGACCAAATCTCCCAAAATTTTTCTCATAGCAATTTTAGTTATTTTACTAGTCGTTTTTGCATTTTATTTATTCTCCAGAAACAATCGTTCCAATCAAATTGATAATGGTGCCTCACTTCAGACCTCTCAATTGTCTGATACCCTTTCAAGTGATGAATCGCAAAAAGAGCTAACTCCAGAAGAAGTCTTGCAACAGATGGAAGAACCCACTTCAATAGGTCAAAATGTACAAATGTCTATTATAAGTCCGACAGAAGAGACTTTTATGGCTAAACAAGCTAGGATGTGGCAAGCTCAACTAGAGGGCATAGAGGTAGACAAGTCGTTTAGGGCTATTTGCCATTGGGAATTTTATCTCAACCAATATGATGATGAAGTCCTTTATCAACAAATGGATAACAAATCTGCCGTTTCTAGCCAGTCACCCCAGCTCTGTGCTTTTACCTCGACATTTATCGAAAACAAAGGCAAGCTAAGAGTTAAGTTAAATGTGGAAGTCCAAAATGGGTACAATGAAATTATTGGTAATTACACAGCCGAAGCTAAATATACTGTTTTGTAAACATATGAAATCAATTGAAATCGGAGATTTACTGTTTCACAATTCCGATAAACCAGTTAGCACCTTTGACTGTACAAGAGAAAATTTTGTTTGTTTCGGTCTTAACCTAGAATCAATATCTCAAGTGGGTGGCAGTGGCTATAC
Organism: uncultured Gammaproteobacteria bacterium; assembly: GCA_964444295.1. Lineage (GTDB taxonomy): Bacteria > Patescibacteriota > Microgenomatia > CAYXHB01 > CAYXHB01 > CAYXHB01. The sequence continues at coordinate 1,373 of CAYUGO010000048.1, forward strand.
TTCCACTTTTGAAGTTATTGATTCGTTAGGGACACAGGGGAATTATGGCGATAGACTCAATTGGGGGATAAGAGGGGACTGGGTTTCTATTCCTTGTGAAACAGCCAGAGACAGTCTTCAATTAATAAATATTGATCAAGAGCGCGAAGATTGAGTAGGCTAAGTGCTTTTATTTACTAAATTAGCAATTAATAAAACCAAACAGCATCGTTTTTTAGCCGAATGATTACCAATATATAAATTATCCATTTACATTTTAGATAAACATTTTATTTAGCCACTCCGCCAATTATCATCTGCCCATCACAATGATCATAATATCTCTCCCACTCAAGAAGACAAGTGGTTGGTTGGCCTATATTTCCAATTCCATAAGTCCAACTCCCATCAGAGTTAGGATCAATTATGTCTCTAGTTCCAGTATCAAAATTAAAACAACTCAACTTAACAACATCATACGATTCTAAATATGGACCCTTGCCTCTAAAGGTTACACCTGAATTAGGTGATAAGTTATTATCATATGATGGCGAGTACCCCCAGGTGTTTGGACCAAATATTGTGCTCTTGTTAGATGGGGAAATATCAAAGCCTCTTAGAATTGATGTCTCCTGATATAGCCCGTCCTGCCCCATTATTGCAGACCTTACGTTATACTCAAATTCCATAGGAAGTCCGCTTTCACCACATTCAACTCTGGGCTCATCCTCATTTGGTGGGGTGGAGGGATTCAAATTTGTACCGTTGCCATCTAGAAGAACTACAGGCAAAAAGATTTGGTTAGGAAAATATACCTCCGCTGGATTAGCAATACGTTCCCATCTCACTCCGCTAATACCTCCACCGGTAAACGAATAAGGACCGTTGTTATATAAACCAGTTCCAACGGCAATTACTTCTGGGTCATTTTTGCCTTTTATTACTCTAAAGTCGAATTGGCCATTCCAAGAGGTCTCAACATAATTTGGTGTATATATCCCATGCATAATCGGTAAATCACATATTATAGAGGACGGGCTTTTGGCTACACAGCCCTCGGGCTTTGCCGTTATCTCAACTCCTTGCGTGCTTATCATTAACCGCCCCTCTCTAAGAGTCCCATAGCCAGGATTGTCCACATTAACCCGAGTGCTTAACAAATCACCAGTCTGGACAGGCTCAGGATTCGCTCTTGATTCTATCTCTACATTCACACTTGGACTTGATGGATTAAACCCTACGTCAAACCTCATTTCAGAACCTGGGTCCAACCTAAATGGTCCGATCACACCGGGATAATCGGTCCCGCCCACTTCACGTACATCACTGCCATTAGGATTGACTGTATCAGGCGGCAAAAACCCAGGAAAAGAGGGTTGTCCAATATCCGGATGGATAACATGTCCCGCATAAACTCCAGGATCTAACCCCTTTACTTCTGGTACCCCATCATAATAGTCGCTGACCACTGATGTAACAGGTGAAAACTTCCCATCAGGTCCTTGTTTCAATAATTCAACTATTACTCCATGCATTGGTCGATCTACCGTTTCGGTAGGTTCATTGGTTGTGTTATTGACACCATTCCCATCGAAATCCTGCCACATCTCAATATTAATCGAGCTTAATTTTGCAGGAATGGGAGTTACGGTCGCCACAGGTGTTGGAGTAAATACCTCCGATGTTGGGGTAAAAGTAGGAGTCGGAGTTGGTGTTTCCACAGAAGGAGTAGGGGGAAACGTCGGAGTTTCGCTTGGCGTAGGGGTATTCGTTAGCTCTAAGGTTGGCGTTCCGATCAACGTTGGAGTAAATGTTTCAGTGGGTGTCGGAGTAGAGGAGGGTTCTATGGTTGGGGGTTGGGGCGTTTCTTGACGTGGAGGCAACATGGGAGAAATAGCACTATTCGCCACAAACGCAACTCCAAGGACCGAATTTCTAATTGCTCCAAAGCGATCTTTGAACATAATAATCAAATCCTATTATATCATCTTATAGTTAAACTTACTAAGTCACATATTTGATATGAATAAATATTATTAAACTAATTTCATGCATTTAGATTTTTAACTTCATTTAAGATAAGGTATTATCACACCATGAGTAATCCCTCGACTTTTCATTGTCCACATTGTAAGCAAGAAATTGAGCTTACCCAAGCTCTCAAACACGAGATATCAGCCCAAAGTCAAGCAGAAGCCCAAGAAGCTCTGCGTATTGCACTGGCTGAACAAGCAACCAAATTTGCTCAACTTGAAAAAAAGAAACTACAGGAACTTGAGTCCGAAAATAAGCAAAAAATGGCTCAGCTCGAATCAAGCGCAAAATCTAAGTTTGAGTACGAGCTGAAACTCGCTATTCAAGAAAAAGAAGCCCTCCAATTAGAAACCCGCAAACGCCAAGAAGAATTGCTTCAATTTGCCCGTAAACAACGTCAGCTTGAGCAACAAATGCAAGATAAAGAGCTCGAACTCGAAAAGAAATTACTTACCGAACGCCAAATCCTCCAGAAAAACGCCATTGCTCAAATCGAAGATCAGATGCGTCTCAAATTAGCAGAGAAAGATAAACAAATTGCTGATGCTAAACGAGCCAACGAAGAAATGACCCGCAAGCTGGCCCAAGGTTCGCAACAAACCCAAGGTGAGGTCCTGGAGCTCGAAATCGAACAAATGCTCAAACAACTTTTTCCTCAGGACACTATTAGAGAAGTCCCCAAGGGAATTCGTGGAGCTGATGTCATCCAAGTAGTCAGAAACGAAAAAGGCCTCGAAGTGGGGAGTATCCTCTGGGAATCCAAAAACACCAAAGTTTATCAACCTGCTTGGTTGGCCAAATTGCGTAGTGACCAACGTACCGTCAAAGCCGAGATAGCCGTTCTAGTCAGTGTAGTCCTTCCACCTGAAATAAAGCATTTTGCTTATAAAGATGGCATTATGCTCTGTCAACACAATCTCATTTCAGCCGTCGCCGAAATTACCCGCAGACAGTTAATTGCTATTTCCAAAATCCGCACTAGTGAAATTAATAAATCGGAAAAATCAGCCGTCGTTTACCAATACCTATCAGGTAGCGAATTTCGTCAGCGCATGGAAGCTATCTCAGAAAATTATCTGGCCATGAAAGTAGATATTGAAAAAGAAAAAAGATTTTACGATCTCAAATGGGCTCGTCAAGAAAAATACCTGCGACAGTTACAAATCCATACTCATGGTATGTATGGAGACTTACAAGCCATAATGGGCAGAGAATTACCGGAGCTTGAATCAGAATTATTACTTAGTGAAGAAAGTGCAGGAGATTAAGTTTTTCCAATTTAATAAATATACTAAAACTTATTTTTCCCAACCCTTATCTATTTTTAAGTACGATTGCATTTGGCAAAAGTCTCCCTGGACCAATTTTGTATCCACCATTGTAATAAAGCGCACCACTGCCTCCGCCATCTAAGTTTAGTCCATGTTCGATTCCCAATTTTTTCATTACCTCTGCCGTATCCAACACCGAAGCATTCCTCACGTGCATAATATAAATATACGAACCGCGCACGCCAATGGCTCCACGCAAGCCTTTGGTCTGGGTCAAAGAAGCAGGCAAAGATCCTTGATCTACAACCACATTTCCATTACTGACTAAACTAGGATAATTAATAATTCCCGCCGATACACCCCCACTATCACAACTATTAGCATTAGCACAAAACCTCGGGCTAGCACCTACAAATCCCGCCATACCTCTACCATTCCAAAACAGTTTATCAGCATTGATCCATTTTCCATCGCGAGTAGAGTAGACAGGGAAGTCATAAGAATTAACCTTGCCCGCACAAGCAGGATAATCAGGTGGGCAAAAATATGATCCGTTAATTCCTGCAAATCCTCCCGTCTCAGATACATAATCTGCCAGAGATTTAACATTACAATTATTGTCACAATTACCATCGTTTCCCGTTATGCTTATTACTTGAGTTGAATTCAGATCTGCAAGGATAACGTCACTCACAAAACTGCCACGAGTAGTTTCCACGGTAATTCGACTATATCCTCCAGAAGGATCTGCCGATACAGGTGCATTAAGAGTTGCCATGGATTTTTTCTTATCTTCCTCTTTTTTTATTGCCATATTTTTTTCTAACATCCCATTAATTTCCACGCCTAGTGATCTTAATTCCTCAGATTTATTGCTTATAAACATATCCATCATTGTTTCAAACTCACCCTCAGCTTCTTTGACGTTAACTCCAGATTTCCTATAATCAACTATTTTGCTCCCAAGTTCATTTATAATTTGTCTATCAGTTTCAACTTTCTCAATTTCAATCACCGCACTTTCAGTTGAAATAGACATGTAAGCATCGATTAAACGCCCATTTTCTTGTTGCAAATCAAAAACCATTAATTCCTTATTTGCAATTTCATTATTCAATTTCTCTACATCACCACTGAAGTTATTAGTTAAATTTAACCTGTCTTGCCTGTACTGTCGGTTTGCTAGTTGCACCCCAATACCAATACCCACTACTATTAACATAAGCGCAAGTGTGCTTGAAGTAATCAATTTCCACTTAGTAAACAAACATTTATATGAATTCCAATTTCGATTTTTCGTCTCGACCATCTCACCCAACTGTACCATTTCCTAATGCACCTTTGAATAACGATTCCACACCGCCTCCAGTTCCGCCAACTCCACCTGTTTCTCCTTGGCAAAAGATAAAACAAATATCCAGTACTACTTATAATGTTGGAGGAAAAGTTCTTAAATCTGCTTTTTTTATTTTTCTTTTTTTATCTTTAATCGGCGGATTCAATCAAGAATCAAATGGATCTTACAAAGTTCTTTATGGTAAAGGACAAGATCAAATAGCAGTGATTGATTTATCAGGAGTTATCGTTGAATCAGGCTCTGCTACATCTCCTTTTACTCAAGAACAAATGATCACACCTGCAGGTGTGACTAGTATTTTTGAAACGCTTCAAGATAATTCTAACCTCAAAGCAATCGTCCTCAAAATCAACAGCCCAGGCGGTAGTGTCACAGCTTCCGAAGAAGTCTATCAATTGATACTTACGTATCGCAATAAATTAAATGTCCCTATCATCGCTTCGTTTGGAGAAACAGCAGCCTCAGGAGGATACTACATTGGACTCGCAGCTGATCAAATTGTAGCCAACTCAACTACGATGACAGGTTCTATTGGCGTTATCCTTCAGACTATCAACTATAGTGAACTTGCCAATAAATACGGCATCAAAAATGTGGTTATCAAAAGCGGTCAAAACAAAAACTTGCTTGATCCACTTGAGCCTGTCAACGACCGCCAAATTGCTCTTTTGCAACAAACGGTTGATGAGGCGTACGAACAATTTACATCCAGAGTTATCGAACGACGCAAAATTGATGGAGCTACATTAGCCCCTCTTGCTGATGGCCGAGTTCTCACAGGCAACCAAGCCTATATTGGAGGATTGGTTGATTCCATTGGAACTTTTCGCCAAGCGGTTGATGTTACAGCCAAGATTGCTAATTTAACTAATTACGAAGTTATCGAGTACGGTCAGCCTAGTCTTTTGCAATCATTGTTTTCGGCCGTTGCGTCCAATTTCCGCCTCAATGTCTCGATCACCCCTGATTTAATTGAATCTTCTCTTCGTGGTCGACCGTCTTATTTATATCAATACTAATCCTGCAAATCTAAACTTGCTTGTCGTGCAATCCTAACTCTTTCTATAATTCCTCTGTCTCCGTCCGCAATTGCTTCCATATAGTCTGCATAATTTGTTAGACTTCTCGCCGCCAATTCAGGCAATCTAGCTTGTATTTCATCATTTGGAATACTCCTAGCAGCCACGAATAGTAAATTAATATAATCTCCACTTTGAACCAATCTTTCTTCTATATGCAAATCTGGAGATTCACTATTTGATTCAACCATGTATTCCCCCAATCGCAAACCACTTTCTCTCTCAACTTGTTCCTCCATGCATAAAGCACACTTTCCACCAATAACAATCTTGTCAAAATTAGGACGTTCCGAAACACACTCTCGTTCCGTCTTAATTCTCCAAGCTAATGCCATTAAAGGCAGTTGCAAAGGATTTTGGGTATCTTTCAGTTGCATTCTGCGTATATTGCCTTCATAAGCATCTCTGATACCTTGTTGTAAATACTCTTTTAAACTATTTTTATTTGTCATACTTTAATTAAATCGCCAGATCTAAACTAGCTTGTTCCATCTCTCGACTTTTGCCTCTCAAATCTGCAATACGAAACATAAGTTCAACACTAGAAGCCTTCAATGATCCACTTTCATATTCTACCTTTGCCACGTCACTGGACAACTCAATTAAATCGATCATTGTTTTTTCCAATGAAGAATCTACCCTCTGCAAAGTGGCATGATCAGATTCCTCCCTGATAGTTCCCAAAACATATTTTGAGCCAGCTAAGTTATTCACAGCATCGAATATCGAGCCTCTTAATTCATCATACAACTCTCTTCTTTTGGTATATTCCTCTAACTTATCTGCATAGCCTGCTAATCGTTCACTTTCATTTTTGGTAGCCGCGCATAACAAGGTCTGGGCATGTCCAGCGAGATCGTGATTATATGCAATCCGAGCTATCACATCACTAAGAATACCCTTATTTGCATCTTTAGAGGCCTCAATTAAGGGAGATGAATCAGGTTTGTTTGCAAAAACTCTATTTCCCTCTTCGGCAGTGTAAAGTAAAACTCTTTTTTCAAGAGAATCTGGTTTTTCTTCTAATCTTCGTTTACTCCCAATAATACGAGTCATATCAACTATTTCATCTCTAAGTGGAGCAAATTCAGGTAATTTTGAGTTTGCCTCAACATTTCCTGTTTGCATATCCTTGATTGCCTTTGGCAACCAGTCTGAGGCTTTTCCATTTAATTCGATAGTTTGCATATCAATTTGCCAATACTACCACTATTCAAGTATTTTTCAATCAAACACCAAAAAGCCTGTCATAAAGGCAGGCTTTTTCGTCCAAACAAAAATTATTTAATCAAAACTATACTCACACCCAAGAACAAAACTGCAACCATC
>CAYUGO010000049.1:0-8374 GCA_964444295.1 uncultured Gammaproteobacteria bacterium
TCGAATGATTTTAAAATGAATAAAATTATTTATAAATTGTTAAAATTACATCCTCAAGTTAAGTATGAAGTTGTGAATTTAGAAAAGTGATATTTGTAACGGTCGAATAAAAATTGGTTTTTTAATAGAATAATCACGTAATTTAATTATCGGACGGAATGAGAATATATTTTTGTTTAGGAAGTATATTATTTATAGGCTTGTGTAATCGAGAAAATTGACCTATAATCGCAGTTTGTTTTAGATATAGGTCTAATTAGGGAAAAATCTATCCAATATATTTATCTAATATATGCATATTATGAGTTTATTTAAATCCAATTCTAATCGACAATGGGGGACTGAAACACAGACTACTCCACTTAACATTCTTCATGATAAACCATCTGTTAGTAAGTTGACGCTAAACCGGCTGGCAATTGTTGCAACAATATTTTTCTGGTTATCATATATTTTCTCGATTATTATTCGCCAATTGATTGAAGGACCAGGTAATTATAGTTTTACAATGGAAGCTTTTAGCTATTCATTGGTGGTGACTTTTTTGACCTTTTCTTCTTTGATATATCTAATTACTAGACAGGGAGCTTTAGAAAGATTTAGTAAACACAATCGAGTACCACGAGCTCTTTTGGATAAACATTTTCATCATCATAAGGCTGGGATAACTGTTTTGGTACCTTCTTATAATGAAGAAACTGAAGTCATTCGTAAAACTATATTGTCAGCAGCGTTACAGGAATATCCAAATATGAAAGTTGTGTTGTTGGTAGATGATAAACCTTATCCAAGTAATCCAAAATTAGATGCAACGCGCAAGATTGGTAGAGATATTGAGTTATTTTTATCTAAACCTTATGGAAGATTTAATCAAGCGTTAGCAGATTTCAAACGCAAACATGCTGGTCGCAAAGCTGTATCTAAAAGGACGATTCAGGAATTGGCAAATAACTATATTTGGGCCGCTAAATGGTTAAATCAAATGGCAGCAAAGGAGAAAATTGAGGATCATGTAGATATATTTTTTGTTGAGCAGGTATATAGGGAACTTGCAAAAGATCTCGAGTTAATTGCTAAGGCGTTAAAGATGGCCATTGACAGTGATGAAACAATATCAAAGGCTAGAACTGAACAGTTGCACCAAAGATTGGTGTCGATTTTTAAAGCTAAAGTGGAAGTATTTGAACGTAAGAAATATATTTCATTGTCTCATGAATCTAATAAAGCCATGAATTTAAATGCATATATTGGATTAATGGGTGGAACTTATCGAAAACACAATAGTGTGGAAGGGACTATTTTGGTTCCAACACAAACTAAACATAAAGATAATCTTTTAGTTCCTGATAGTGAGTATTTATTAACGCTAGATGCTGATTCAATTTTATTGAGAGAATATTGTTTGCGGTTAGTTTATTTACTTGAAGAACCCAAGAATGCAAATGTAGCTGTGACTCAAACCCCCTACTCTTCTTTTCGGGGAGCCTATTCGCGGATTGAACGGTTGGCTGGTGCTACTACTGATATTCAGCATATTTTGCATCAAGGGATGACATATTATGGAGCGACTTTTTGGGTTGGAGCTAATGCGGTAATTCGGAAATGTGCATTAGAAGATATAGTTGAAACTGAGTATGTAAATGGGTTTAGGGTAAGTCGGTATATTCAAGATAGGACAGTAATAGAAGATACAGAGTCGAGCGTGGATTTGGCGTTACATGGTTGGAAACTAGTTAATTATCCAGAGAGATTAAGCTATAGTGCTACTCCACCAGATTTTGGGTCTTTGGTCGTACAGAGACGTCGATGGGCTAATGGTGGACTTTTGATTTTGCCAAAGCTTATGAGTGTGATAAAACGACGTAAATTACAGAATGAACCAATTTCTCGATTTGAAATCATACTACGCCTTAATTATATGGCTTCGATTGCTTGGGCAACTTTGGGGTTAATTTTTCTTTTGGCATATCCATATGATGGACGATTACTAAGTCCGTTAGTATTGTTATCAGCTCTCCCCTATTTTCTGGCTATGGCTAGTGATTTGAAATATTGTGGTTATCGATATAGTGATATTTTGCGAATTTATGGATTTAATTTAATTCTTTTACCTGTCAATTTGGCCGGCGTGTTTAAATCAATTGAGCAAGCGTTGACTGGTAAGAAGATACCGTTTGCTCGGACTCCTAAAGTTAAAGACAGAACTCCAACGGCAATGATGTACGTAGTTGTTCCATTGTTAATTATTGGATTTTCGATTTTGACTGTCTGGCGGAATGTAGAGACTGCTAATTGGGGGAATGCTATATTTGCAGGATTTAATGCATTTGTAGCTACTTGGGCGTTAATTTCTTATATTGGAATTGGGAATCTGCTGGCCGATATTTGGTTGGGATTAACTGATTGGCTATATGTGGAGAATAAATCTCAGTCTTTGCAAAATTCCTTAGATACACAGTTAACTCCTGAATGGCAAGCAATTCTTTATCATGGCAATGATAAGGATGTCATGCCCCGTTATGCAATGGAAAATTTAGACAAATATGGAAAATAAAATGAATCAAGATTCAAGAAAGTTGTCAATTTGGCGGGTGTTCGTGGCAGTTATTTTATTGGGCATAACTATTTATGCTAGTTATATGGGATGGAATGAATGGAAAGATCAAAAATCAGTTGAAGTAACTAAACCCTGGTTTGCTCCTTATGTGGATGTGACGGCGACTCCGAGATTTGCTTTTGAGCAATTAGCTAGCGATAAGGTAAAGAATATAGTCATGGCGTTTATAGTGAGTGATCCTAAAGATTTATGTGTTCCCACTTGGGGTGGAGTCTATACGTTGGATATGGCTTCGAGTGAATTGGATTTGGATAGAAGGATAGCTCGATATCGGCAGCAGAATGGAAATATAGTGATCTCGTTTGGAGGTTTGCTTAATGATGAATTAGCTGATGTTTGTAGTGATAAAGATAAACTTTATTATGCTTATCAATCAGTTATAAATCGGTATAATTTGGATACAATTGATTTAGATATTGAAGGTGATAGTTTAACTAATCAGGATGCGCTTAATCGAAGGGCAAAAGTTCTAGCGGATTTACAAAAGCAACGACGAGCGGATGGGATTCCTTTGGCAATTTGGATAACATTGCCTGTTTCTCCACAAGGACTGACACCAGATGGAACCAATGCTGTAGCTTCTATGTTATCTAATGGAGTTGATTTAGCTGGAGTAAATGTAATGACTATGGATTATGGGCAGAGTAAAGATAAGAGCGATTCAATGCAAGTTTCTTCCGAAAAAGCTTTAAATGAAACCCATAGACAGTTAGGAATTTTATATAAACAAGCAGGAGTTAATTTGAGTAGTGGCACAATTTGGGCGAAATTAGGAGCTACTCCAATGATTGGACAGAATGATGTTAGAGATGAAAAATTTGTGTTAAGTGATGCAAAAGGTCTTAACGAGTTTGGGATTAGTAATAAGTTAGTGCGAATGTCTATGTGGTCTATTAATCGAGACATTGAGTGTGGAGAAAACTATGTGAATTTGAATGTAGTAAGTGATTCATGTAGTGGAGTGAGTCAGGCTAGATTGGATTTTTCAAAAATATTGATGCAAGGATTTGATAGTGAAATATCACAAAATGCAGCAAATGAAACAGTTCCTGATGGGATTGATGAAGCATCTCAAGTTGATAACCCCCAAGATAGTCCATATCAAATTTGGACGGAAAACGGGACATATTTGCAAGGCACTAAAGTAGTTTGGCATAGGAATGTCTATCAAGCTAAATGGTGGACTAAAGGTGATTTGCCGGATAATCCAGTATTACAAACTTGGGAAACACCATGGCAATTATTAGGTCCTGTGTTGCCTGGTGAAAAGCCATTACCTAAATTAATTTTGCCTTTCGGTACATATCCCCAGTGGTCTGGAACAGAAATTTATCAAGCTGAGGATCGAGTGATATTTATGGATACTCCCTATGAAGCAAAATGGTGGACCCAGGGTGATAGTCCAGCTGCAGCCACTTCTAATCCGGATAGTTCCCCTTGGGTGATGCTGAGCCAGATGCAGATAGAAGAAATAATAAAAGGATTGTAGAGATATTGAGGTTTATCGAGGGAAGAGATGATTAAGGATTGAGATAAGATTTGATTTAGTTTCAGTGTCAAGAGATTGGCTGATCCGTGTGGGAACTTGGTCTAACTTTTGGGGATTGTTCCAGGTGGAATTATTAATTGGAGATTCAGATATGATTTTTTGGTTTATTTCTGGGTCAATTATATTTAGGACATCATATCCACAGGTGGCATCCCAAGCTTGTCTGGCTAGATGATCTTCTTCAAGTGGAATAAAGGGTTTGAGTGGATTTAAAATTCGTCGAGAAATTGTTTCAAATCGAATTCGGGCATTCTGAGGAGTCATATTATGTAATAATCCAATATCTTTTTGGGTCATAGGAGGTTGGTATATTCCACAACGCTGTTTGAATATCGTGATATCTCGTATTTCGTGGATTCCTTGTCTGGGGTATTTTATTCGGTTTGGATTTTCGGTTTCGAGGCTGGCTGTGATGATGTAATCTCTTATTTCCTGAGCTTGGGGTGAGATAGGAAGATTGGATGGAACCGTAGATTTATTTACTTTGGAAATTAAAACGTCCATGACTATTTGAAGTTGATCAGGAGTCATTTCTGATGTGATTTTAGGAAATAGATAATCAAATTCTTGGTTCATATGTTTAGTATTTTATCATTAAAGTGTTTTATTTTATATTTTGTTTAGCTGAATTTATATTTATTAATTTTTGAATTTGGATTTGAGTAAATAAAAAAAAGCCGACTCGTTGATTTGCGTCGGCCGGATTGGCTCTTGGTTACAAAAAACGCAATCGTTGGACCTGTTTGCCCAGGATGCGCAATTTGAACTGTGGTGAGAGAGGGACAGCGGGTGCACCAGTCTTTTTCCCGTCAGTATCGCGGGGGTAAATCATGATTGGTATTCTTTGATCAAACAAAGGCCGGCGAACCTCGGCATTAACGCTCAGATGGCGTAGATTGGTGATTTCTTCACCTGTATTTGTGAATATGGGATTAGAAAAAACCCGGATACGCCAGATCGAAGTTTTTGCAATGTGTTCCAAAGATTCCAGTGCTGAAGCTTGCATTTTCCGCCACTTGGGAGAAATATAAGCAGAACTGGAATGGACGAAATGATATCGAACCGTAAAAAACCAGTAATCACGGCCGTTGGAACTTTTATCATAGTCATAACGCTTTTGAGATTGTGCGTTTACGAGAATGTATCCTAATATTCGCAAATCTTCGAGGAATTGCTCGATTGAGGTGTCGCCTTTATCAGTTGGTGCAATTATTTGAATACCTCTACGATTGGTGGAAAGGTTATGTCTGAGGTGACTTTCGAAAGGTATTTCTTGTTTAAGCTCAGGAACAATGGTTATGTCAGGTACGTGATCGGAATTGCTAAAGCTGAATTGAATAATTACTTTTGGAACTGCAACACGATTTGTGTTGATCACTATTCCCTCTCCTTGAGTTTATGAAATGCTTCGGTGAAGCAATGTGTTAAAGAGCTATATTATAGGATACAATATTTTAAGGCAAAAGTCAAAATAATAGGACTAAAATGAAGTGATTAAAAAAGAAAATAATAAGGGGCTTTATTTAATTTTATTTCTGATAAAAAAGAGAATGGTATTTTGGTGGATGAAGATAAGATAGCCAGTATATAGAAGTAAACTTGGAAAGATAATAATACGCTCGGTGAATTTACCAGCAGTTATGCGTAAAAATTTAAAAGGTGGAAAGCCAATTTTCCATCGAAGTGGCCATAATAAGGGAATTCCATCTTTGGTAATCAGATCCATTATTAAGTGAGAAATAACCCCGATCATAAATGCGTACCAGACAATTTGCATATTTATATTTATAAGTAGAAAGGTGGAAATATAGTTTAATAACTTTAAAGATAGATAACCGATTAACCAAACTCCCACAATGGAATGAGATATATGTCTGTGTCCACCTAGAATTTTTGGGATAAATTTGGCAAACAAAGTACCTAAACGAAAATTATCCCAAAGATCGCTAGTGGGTTGATCGATATCTGGAAATAATCCACCTATAAAATTGGCGCCAAAAGCAGCTACGATGGTAACTAGGGACATTTCAGGTAATGTGGGGGTATATACCAGAACTACGATGCAAGAAGTAAATGCAGCAACGTCATGAGTGCGACCAGTCATATATAGAGAATATAGATTGCAAATTGTTAAGTAAAGTTATGTGCTAGGTGTAAGTAGAAAAATAGATTGGGATTTATTCTTGGGGGAAAAGACTATTAAGGGTGGTCAGGAGATATTTTTGTTCATCTGGATTTAGAGATTGGCAAACGTATGAAGGAACTTGATCGAGATTTTGGGGGTTGTTCCATTGAGAACCATAAATTGGGGCTTGGTCTATAAGTCTTTGATCGGTCATGGGGTCAATGATTTCGAGTACATCGTATCCGCACGTAGCATACCATGCTTGTCTGGCGAGGTGTTTATCGTCAAAGGGTATGAAGGGTCTGGTTAGGTCAAATAATTTTTTGGATACTTTGCGATGTTGGGTTCTTGCGTTTTGTCTTGTCATATTAGTTTCTTGTCCAATGGAATTATGGGTCATTGGAGGAGTTCCATCATAACCACATCTCATTATAAAAATATTTATGTCGCGGTTTTCATTGTCACCATAGTTCGGAAATACTTCTCTATTAGGATTATCTAAATCAAGGGAGTAAGTAATTAAAGAATCTCTAACGGATAGAGCTTGAGGAGAAATTTGGGAATCAGAAACATTCCTGTTCAAGTAATTTCGAGTGATGTATCGGAGAGATTGCATGGCTTTTTCTGCAGGTGACATATCTACTGTAATGCCTTGTTTATTTGCATGATTATTATGTTCCATTGTGAGAATTTTAGCATATTATTAAACATAGTGATGGCAAAGACTTTGATATATTAAATTAGTGTATCGTTACAGTTTGATAGATTGATATATACAAATCATTAGATATAATATGGTAAGTTAAATTGGATAGATGCGTAATTACTATGCTTTTTATTTGAATTAATTGTTCGTACGTTAAAAATATTTCGACGATTAAATGTGAGTAGCTCTGTGAACATTGATCACGTGTTTAGAGGGCTACTCACTGGAGTGGTGACCTTACGAGATTGTTTTAAATGGAGGAATAAAAATGTTGATATCAGATGAAGAGCTTATAGAATTACGGAGAAAGTATAATTTACCAGAAGCAAGCTCCGTAGAAGATATATCTTATCTACTTTCTGAACGTGATCGCAGAAGTTTTGCGCGCAGATTGAAATTGGATGAAAGTTCGACATGGGATGAAATCGAGAAGAAACTGGATGATGATTTCGAGGCAGCAATGAAGAAGATGTTTAAATCAGGGAAGTAGTTTCATCTCTTTACTTTCGAAGGGAGACTTGTGATGGATGAGATTATAATTGTGTTTGAGGGGATTGAGTATCGTATTTCGGCAAAGGTTTATGATGAACGGGAACCATTAGTTCGATTGCCTGATGGTAGATTGATTATGATTCTCTCTTGGTATGAAATTTTCCCGCCAAGGCCAAATAAAGTTGTCGAAGTGGAAGTGTGGAAGGCTGAAGAAGTAATCTTTTAGCATTCCATAGTAGTACCCGTCTGGCGAAATAATTAGATGAGAAATACGAAGAGATTCGTGTTTTTGTGTCAATTATTCGCTAGGCGGTTTTTTTATATATGATTATGTTTATAGGTAGTTATTATTGAATGAGAGAATTGTTTTGAAAGGTTGGATTTTAGAGTAGGTTATTTGGAAATACGCTGTAGATTATGGTTTGGGCTATAATATGGGGATGAAGATGTTGTTAATTTATAATCCTAATGCGGGTAAAAAGCGAAAATTCTGGTCTTGGAATAAGGGACATACACTTGAAGAAATTAAGGCTTTATTTATTCAATATCAAATAGAAGTTGATTATGCTGCAACTAAAGGACCTGGAGATGCAACTAGATTAGCAAAGGGAGCGGTAAAAAAGAAATATGAAACAGTTATTGTGGCAGGTGGTGATGGGACAATTTCTGAGGTTGCAAGCGGATTGATTAAAACAAAAATTAATTTGGGGATTTTGCCATTGGGAAGTATGATGAACACGCCGTGGATGTTAGCGATTCCTGAAGATCTAGAAAAAGCCGTGGCTATTATTAAAATTGGGCGAGTAAGGAAAATTGATGTTGGAGTTATAACTCGAATGTCGGGAAAAAAGTTGGATGAGCCATATTTTTTTCTGGAGAATGCTG
>CAYUGO010000050.1:0-8219 GCA_964444295.1 uncultured Gammaproteobacteria bacterium
TAGAGCGCTTGGTTTACATCCATGAGGTCGTGGGTTCGAGTCCCTCAGTGCCCACATTATTTAGTTAAGATTTAGACAATTTTTAAAAGAAGTTTTTGTTCAATTAAATCCATAGCTCCAAGATCTAAATTTACATCACTAATCACTATTTTAAATTTTAAATTTAGTATATAAATAAGCTATGGATAATACAGAACTATATTCAACTCCATTAAATAATAGTTTTTCGCCTACTCCAAATTCAAATAAACCAAACTACTTAATTATTTTTTTGATAATATTCCAAATAATTACCTTAGGCTTCGTGATTTATATCGGATTCCAGTTCATGCAAATCAGCAATAAAATTAGCAACCAAACAGATTCTACATCTCCTTCAGCTATCTCTTTATCTCAACCCTTACCCACAAATTCTACTCTTAATGTCCACAATAGCTGGACAACTTATGATATACAAAAATTTAATTTACAATTTCAACTCCCCAGTAATTTTGCACTTAATGATTTCCCAAGTGGTAAAGAAATATTTGGAGAAACAGGAAGTAAATATTGTTTAACATTCTCCCTTAATGAAACTAGCTGGTTTGCACCCAAGCCTGTATATGCGGGTGGGGCTGGTTGCGGGACAGATCTATTTACAATTGCAGCAACGTCAACGGATTTTTCTGCAGGGAGAGAAGGTATGTTTGAGGATAATATTTCCTATACTGTAAACAATGGTAAATTTCTAATCAATTTTCCCAATAATCAACAATTTGAAATCAAATCCGATCGAGTTACGGCAATAACTAATTCGCATAATATACAAGTACTTAAAATAATTGGCAAAGATGAAATATCCACGGATCCCAATGCAGGCAGACCCACATACCGATCTCCCGGAACTCCAAGTGAGGGATATATTGGTGCCATGATTAATAGCTCTATACAAAATAATTATCCTGGACTAATTATTGAAATGAAATTAGACGACCAACATACCGAAGATCTTTTTGATGAAATCTTATCAACTTTCAAATCTACTAACTAAACGTTCTAATTGTCTCTTCTAACAATTCAGTTATAATACTCTCTATACGCGGGAATAGCTCAGTGGTAGAGCGTCTCGTTGCCAACGAGAAGGCCGCGGGTTCAAGTCCCGTTTCCCGCTCAAGTTGTAATATAAAATTACATACATGTGGTGTAAAAAAACACAATTGAAATGACAAATCCAGAAAACCCAAGTCAAACATACTTAGTGTATAAATCTCATCAAAATGGCGATTTCGTTGATACCGAAATTTATCCTTGGCCAAGTAACGATTCTCGCTCAATTATGTGCCGTGATGACCTACTTGAACAGTGGACAGGACCAACCGAAGTTCTCTACTGGGGAACTGATAGATCTGCAGCAAGTGAGGCACTCATCAAGGTAGATCATCTTCCGCGCCTCTTTGAAGAAATATAACTTGGTTAATATTATGAGGCTTATTATCTCCAACGAAAATATTAAATAATGCACAAGCCAGTTATCATTACTACTCATGACAAGGACCCATACCTCATCATTCAAACACTTTCGGATAATAAAAACAGCTATCGGTTACCCCTCATACAAGAAAATTCTAATTCAACCTCTTTTGATATCCTAACTCTTAATCAAGAAATAGATCCATTGGGGTTAATCGACTCACTTCTCCCCCTAAATTACATAATATATGGATAATTTATTGATCTTTACATCATTAGAAAAGGAATTCCTAATCGATTTACTTTTAGCTTTAATATGTGGACTAGTTATTGGGATTGAACGTGAAAAAAAGAATAAACCAGCCGGAATCAGTACTCAGACATTAGTTATTGGCGCAGCGATGTTATTTTCATTTCTTTCTAAAACAGTCAGTGCCGGAGATCCTACGCGTATTGCAGCGCAAATAGTCTCAGGAGTCGGATTTCTTGGAGCAGGGATAATTCTAAAATCTGAGAAAACAGAGAAAGTTACAAACCTGACCACAGCCGCGAGTGTTTGGTATTCTGCCGCAATAGGTATGGCTTTAGGATTTAATTATCATTTCATCGCACTAACGGCAACGATCTACGTTGTCATAATTAACAGAATTCCTCGATTTTATAAAAATAGCGATAATTAAAGTAAATCAAAAATACATTAAGTAAGAGCCG
The DNA here is from genome assembly GCA_964444295.1 of uncultured Gammaproteobacteria bacterium. Classification (GTDB taxonomy): domain Bacteria; phylum Patescibacteriota; class Microgenomatia; order CAYXHB01; family CAYXHB01; genus CAYXHB01. Next base: position 2,161 of record CAYUGO010000050.1, read on the forward strand.
AATAATTAGACAGTTTGGCTAATTCTGCATTAAATATAGTTTCGTCATATTTTATTTATAAATTTTGAAAATAAGATAATTATATGAATAAAAAAATCATCGTAACTACACAAGATCTAGACCGATGCCTCATCATACAAACACTTTCCGCCGATAAAAAAACTAACTATCGACTCCCTCTCTTACAAGAAATATCTACCCAAATACTAAAAGAAAACTCATTAAGTTCAAATTCAGACTCTTTTGACGTGCTAACCCTTAATCAATAAATAGATCCATGGGATTTACTCGACCCTTTTCCTCCAACCAATTACAACGATTATGGATATCTTAGCTTAGATCTATCAGATAAATATTGGCAAAGTTTAATCGATGATGATAAAAAAATAATCAGTAAGTTTTGTAAATATATTACCTAGATAAGATAGCCTAAAAGTCTCGCCTTCATAAGGACTTACAAGAACACATATAGAATACGCACTAATGTTATAATACGGCATATATTTGAGTAAATTAATACACATTATTTATTCCAATACTGCACATTTATAATCGTAGTTTGAGAGATTTAATACAGAAGATTTAGTTTTTTAGTCTTTTGTCAGAATCTCTCATAACTTTCATAGAGAGATATTCAATCTAGAGATCTAGGAGGTCTCACAATGAACAAGAGAATCGGGAGTTTTGTGATCCTTATCTTGATGCTATTGTTGGCAACTATGCCAGTCATGGCTCAAGATACCACGGTGTACGACACCGATGGTGTAACAGTGTTTAGTGCAAGTTCTTCACCCGTCAATGCAGAGTTGCGCGGATATTACACCCGCAACTTCAATGGACAAGATCTTGTAGGTCCAGAGTTCTGCGCTAGTAAACAACTATCCAGAACCCAATGGGCTACACAATTCGTTTTTCCGCAACCTTTGGCCAACGTTCTTGAAATTCAGCTGATTGCATCAGCATCAGTCAAAACTGACTTCCAAGTCACCAACACTGATGCAATTAGTCAAGTAGTTACTATGAATAGCCAGGGAGTCGTAGAATTTACGCCTTCTGGTTTGTCCATGGTGCAGGTTGTCGCCCAAGGTAACAAAAGTGCCCAAATCGCTTCAGGGCAAACTCTTTCAGATAGCGTTTCTGGGAGTGATAACAAGACACTTGTGATCCCGATTTCAACACCACAGGCAAGTCGTGTAGATGTCTCTGCCCGTAGTGGCAGTTATGTCTCGGGACCAGGTAACCTCACAGCCAGCGTTAACACTTTTGCGTCAGCTCAAGCCTGTATTTTCTATGGCTATGAGCCTGCATCACTTGGTGATTACGTTTGGATTGATGCTAATGCAAATGGTATCCAAGACTCGGGTGAAGTTGGTATACCTAATGTTACAGTCACCCTCACGGGTCCTGTCACTGGCACCACTATCACCGATGCTGCTGGGCTTTATACGTTCGATATGCTCCCGCCGGGTGCATATACAGTCACCTTTTCCAACATCCCTGCAGGTTATATTGCTACTCAATCCCTTGTCGGCAACGACAAAAGCATTGATAGCAATGGAATGGTCAGCAACGTAACCCTTGCTCCAGGACAGCACGATCCCACCATTGACCTTGGACTCAAGGGAATTGGTAGAATCGGCGATTATGTCTGGATGGATGCCAACTCAGACGGCATTCAAGATACCACTGAAACTGGAGTTTCTGGTGTTACCGTTCAGTTGTATTCATGTCCCACTGGGACACAACTTGCCAGTACAACCACGGATCAATCAGGGAAATACATTTTTCCCAACTTGATCCCAGGTTCATACAAGGTTAAGTTCACAGTCCCCGTTGAAGGTGGCTTTCGATTTACACTTGCGGACATAGGTGATGACAATCTTGATTCCGATGCCGACAGGATCAACGGAACCACCGATTGCATTCCCCTCAGTCCAAACAAGATGGAGAACCTTACTCTTGATGCAGGTATGCTTCAAGACAGTGATGCCTATATCAGTGCTAAGCAAGTCTACCCGACGACAGCAGTCATCAGCCAAACCGTAACCTACACCGTAGAGTACGGTAACAATGGCACGGGGACAGCTTTCGAGGCACAGCTAGTAGATGAGTTCCCATATAAGGAACTTGAGATTCTTGCTATGCCTACAAGCTGCCAACTCCAACCTCTCGGACAGTACGATGAACGTCAGACGATCATCTGTGCACTGGGGGATTTGCTAGCCAAGTCCAAGGGCAGTTTGGTTTTTACTGCTCGAGTGATTAGTACTAAGAGTGCATTGGCTAACAATCACGTCAGGATCATTTCCCAGTCAATTGACACAGATCTAGGGAACAATGACTCTGAAGCAGATCTCTTGGTCAATCCCACAGCTCCGCCTGATACAAGTGGCGGCGGTTGTTACTTGCCAATAATTCGCCTTCCACTTCCTACCCCTGTTCCAGACAATCCATGTCAAGAAATTGAGGACGCAACCCTACATATCCTCACTGAAGGAGTTGAGTACACTTCTACTATCAGTAGTCAGAAAGTGGGTAGCAAAATCACTCTTTCTGGCATCGACTTGCCATACAAGAGTGATACTAAACTGTGGATTACATTCCCTACACTACCAACCAACGAGGTTACCTTTACGTGGACTCAGTACGCTCCCTTTTATACCGTAGTAAAAGAGGAGATGGGAAAGAACGAATTCACGTTCCATGGCGGGTACCCCGGGAGAGATTTCGAGGTACTTGTTCACTTCGTATACGAGCCTACAGATAATTTCGTATGTGAATCCGGAGCCACTTTCGATAACCGGATCGATCCCTAGAATCTCTCTCCTGGAATCTATGATTTGACTTGATCTAACATCAATTCTCAAGCCATAGACTCCTTAGCACTAGTCCCGATCTCCATCAGTCATGGAGGTCGGGATTTTTTTGTCTCAAACCACCACTACTTCCATCTCCAAATCAATTCCAAATTTACTTAACACGTCATCTTGCATCAATTTCACATATTCTATCAATTCTTTACCATTCGCTTTGCCATTATGAGTCACAACCATCGCATGGGTTGCATAAGTCATACAGTTATCGATCTGTTTGCCTTTCCACCCCAAATGATCTAACAATCTCCCCGCAGGTACCTTAACAAATTCATCCCGTTCAAATGTTTGGTCATTTGATTGGGCATATGATAATTGATCAGCTGGATAATATTGTAATTCAGGAATTTTATTTTGCAATTCAATTAATTTTTGCTTACTAATTATTGGATTTTTAAAAAAAGATCCAGCAGTTGGAACCACATTCCAGTCAGGCAACTGTCGAGTCCGTATATTTACCACAGCATTATAAACATCAGCAATAGAGTAGGGTGGAGAACCATTTTGACTAAGTTCTTTTTCAATTGATTCATATTTTGCCCACATTGAATAATAATCCGTTGCTAATTTATGAATTTTAGATAATCGCAGATAAACGGCAATGATCATCCCTTTACCTTTCAACTTGTGTTTAAAAACACTATCTCTATACCCAAACTCACAATCTTGTTTATTCATACTTATCACTTTTCCAGTCTCAAAATGAACAAAATCTAACTTTTCAAAACTATCCACCAGACTTTGTCCGTATGCCCCAATGTTTTGAACCGGAGACGCTCCCACAGTCCCTGGAATTAATGCCAAATTCTCAATTCCTCCCCAGTTATTATCTACCGCCCATTTCACTGCATCTCGCCAAATTTCTCCCCCACCTAATTTTATAATCACTTCTTTATCATTATCTTCAATTAATTCTCGTCCTTTAATTTCATTTTTTATAATCAAACCCTCATACTTTTTAGAAAACAAAGTATTGCTTCCTTCTCCCAGTACAAATTTATCTAAATTTCTAAAATTATCATTCATCTTTAACTCATCTAAATCTGATTTATCCTTAACAATAGTCAAATAACTTGTTAACTCAGGTAATTTTAGTGTGTTGTAATTTTTGAGTTCAATATTTCTTTGTATTTTCATAATTAATCTTTTAAAACATCATATAACCGATTCCATAAACCTCGAAAACCCCCACTACTTAATACCAATATAACTGGATTATCTTTAGTTTTATCTTTTAAACTGTCTATAAAACTCTCGTCCTCAGGAAAATAATTTACATTTGGTTGGGTTTTCATGATTGCTCTTACAATTAGTCCCCCAGTTACTCTATCTTTTCCGTGAGTGTCTCTGTGAGCAATTTGAGTCACCATTACTTCATCTGCACTGTTAAATGCGTTGTCATACCAATTCAAAGACGCGCTATCATGTAACACAGAAGCTTGTGGATCCAAAACTACAATTATCTTGCGATCAGGAAATCTCCATCTCAGAGCATCTACCGCCCCTTTTGCCTTACCCGGATGTTGACCGACATCATGATAAACAGAACCCAAATTTGAATGAAACTTCAACTCTAGTCTCCCTTTGATTCCACCAAACCCTTCTACGGCTCGTTTAATTGCTCCCAGAGGCGCCCCAAGCTTCCAAGCAGCCAAAGACGCAGCTAATATATTACGAGCGTTGTGAGAGCCAAATAAACGACTTTCTGCCTCAATCAAGTTATCTTCTAAATTTAGTCTTATTTTCATTCCAAACTGATCATTGTCAGATTTATCAATTACAACTTTATATTTATCATTATCTAACCAATAAACTTTACATTTAGATTTAGAAATTAATTTTTCTAAATTAGCACCTTCCTTGTCTGCCACAATGAATCCATCTTCAGGTAATCCTTTAACTAAATTTTCAAATGCACCAACAAAATCATTTTCAGTTGGATATATATTTGCATGATCCCACATGGCGCTCATTATTACCAAATACTTCGGGGGAAAATACGCAAACTTAGGTAATTTACTATAACCTAATGTCGGATGTTCATCTCCTTCGACCACCGAGTATTCACTATTTCCAATTTCACAATTATGATCTAATCCAACAACCGATTCCCCAATCATGTAACTGGGATCAAAATTAGCTTCTTGTAGCATGTGAACCAATAACGCACTAATAGTTGTCTTCCCATAAGTTCCTGCTACCATTACAGACTCCTTTTTCATAACATGCTCGGCCAAAAGCTCAGGCCAAGCAATTATCTTAATTCCTAATTCCTTAGCTTTAGTAACTTCCACATTGTATGGATCTATATGTAACGTGTTTCCTCCAATTACCACCAAATCAATATCCTTGTTTATATGGTCCGACTTATATTCTTTATAATAACTAATATCTTCTTGATCTAAGTAATCACTCATTGGCGGATAAACCCCTTGGTCAGATCCTGTCACATAATATCCTTTTTTCTTCATTACTCTTGCAATTCCAGCTGCACCTCGACCACAGATCCCTAAGAAATGAATCCAAGTCCGATTTTCAATCATAATTTATTGTATTATACTTCCAAATATTTAATTCTTAATTATGTATCAAGAAACATTAAATAGTTTAGATAATATTTTCTGTAAAGCCCAACGCCATGGAGGTCAATGTGCAATTGTTGCTCTCGATGCTGCTCTCGGAGGAACTTTATCTGAAGAAGTATATCAAGAAGCCAATAAATTACAGTCAAATCATGATTATTTATTTAGATTATATAGTCAAACGATCTCCCAAACTGGCGGATTTCATCGAGCAGGATACATAGCAGAAAGCGAAAAAGCCGTCACTAATATGGAAAAGGGAGTCAGTTTATTCACCAAACTATTACAAGAAGCTGATCTCACAAGAGGTCTTGATCAATCTTTTGTATGTTGGATTAGAATTAATGACAATGCACATCATGCTGTTGCTTTAATTAATGGACCAGGCGAGTCAATTGTCAGTGTTGATACTAATAGACCATATTGGGTACAAATAACAAAACCTAATCAAGCTAGTCAAATATTTACACGAGCACTTAGTGAAAATTGCGTATGGTGGATTAATACACGCGTTCAGGAAAAAATATAAAATGATATACTTTCATTATCCCGCGGCGGTAGTTCAGCGGTAGAATGTCTGCTTCCCAAGCAGAAGGTCGCCGGT
>CAYUGO010000051.1:0-8154 GCA_964444295.1 uncultured Gammaproteobacteria bacterium
CGAACCTTCATGAGCGGTTTTGGAGACCGCCATCCTACCATTGAATGACGCCCCTATGTGGTAAGTATAGTTTCCTATCAGATTTTAGCATTTTTATGGTGACATGTAAGTAAGTGATGTTTGGAAGTATGTATTTGTGTGATTTATGTAAATATTTGCTATTTGTAGTTAAATTCGTTATATTAAAGTTGAGTTTATGAGTTCACTTGATTTTATGTATATATGTTTTGGAGTGTCGAGTGTATTAGTGGCTGGAGGCATTGTAATGATTTTGGTTAAGGTAAGGCGAACTCTGTTAGAGGTGGATATGATAATTCATCAAATCCATGAATTGACTTTGGTCCCGGGAAAATTGAAGCAAGGAATGTGGGTTGGTGTGGCAAGTGGAATGGGCTGGTTGGCAAACAAACTTAAGGGAGGTGATGATAATGAATGAAAGAAATTCAGATTGGGGTAAATTAGTAGTTTTTGGAATGTTTGGGTTTTTGGCTGGGGTAATAGGAACCTATTTAGCTCAAGAAGATAATCGTAAGCAGGCCAAGAAATTATTAGAAGAAGGCAAGGAAGTTAGTAAAGAGAAGTTGAATCAGCTTAGCAAAAAAGTTGTTAAGTTGAAAAAGAAAAGTCAGAAGCAGGTTGTTGATAAGTTAGAATTGGCAGCTATTAAATTAAAAGAAGTTAAATAGATCAATTATTATTAGTATTTGATTGGTATTGGATATGTTAGAGGGGTGGAAAGAGTTATAGATGTGTATTTAAAATAATTGATTAGGCAGAAAGAATGCCGAAATACATCCTATAATTGACAAATAGGAAACTATGGTATATGATACGTCTTAATTCAATTATATGAAGCGTTTAAATTCAATTTATCAAAGTTCACTGACCGTCTTGTCGGCGGTTGCATTTATGACGTCGGTAGGATTAATGCCGGCAAGTAATGTTTTGGCAAATGAAGTGCCAAGTTTTCCTGGCTGTACTACTTTGACTACAAATACTGGGAATTGGTCATCTCAACTGGATGGTACTCATCATATTCCTGGGCAAGAAGCTCCAATTGCTGGTGTTGATAATGTTTACTTCATTAGTAATGATAATTTTGTACAGTGTTTATGCCCCGTGGAAGGAAATGGAATCCAAACGGTATGGTGGAATGCTGATCAGTTAAGTGATGAAGAAAAGAATTCTTATGTGAGTCAAGGTTGGTTCAAATTGTCAGGAAGTGATTGGAACTTACGTAATCATTCATATTTAGCTAAAAATAGTGAATACAATTGTAAGCCAGTTGCAACCCCGACTCCTACACCAACTGGAAATCCAACTCCTACGCCTACGACACCACCTTCAAATCCGCCTAGTAATCCACCAAGTGCCCCAGTTTGTGAAGATAAATTGCCTGAAGCCCCAACTCTATTATCAGTAAATCAAAGTGGCAAAGATGGAGTTGAGTTAATCTGGAGTCAGCCTGATGCAAACGTCGAATATTATATGATTAGTTATGGTCTTGAATCCGGTAAATATATCTTTGGAGTACCTAATGTTGGTAAAGTGACTAGTTTCCGTGTAGGTAGTTTGGACTTGTCTAAAAAGTATTATTTTGTTGTTAGATCTCAAAAAGGATGCGTATCATCAAATGTATCAAATGAATTATCTTTCCCTAAAGGTAAAGTAAAAGCAGCTGCTTTGGCTGATACTTCTTCAAATTCAGTTACCAATCAAGTACTTGCTGCTCTGGCTGGATTGGCATTAACTGTATGGGGTGGGGTTTATACGTACAGAACTACTCGTAATAAGTAATTTCAGTTATACTTCAATTCGATCAGAGTAATAGTGTTTGGTTAGGATGCTATAAATATATGAAAGTAATTAAGATTTTATTGGGTCTATGGATATTATTTGGTGGGGTGGCTATTAGTGGTTATAGTGCTTATCAATTGTGGAATGGCTGGAATAATGTAAGTGGTGATGTAATAGCGAATATTGAAAGTGAGAGAGAGTGGAAGGTTCTGGATACTGTGCCAACTAGAGTTTTTTTGCCTAGTTTAAAGGTAGATTTGGAGGTTGTTCCGGGGCGGATCATTAATGATGTGTGGGAAGTGTCAGAAACAAAGGCGAATTATTTGGTTGGTTCTGGAGTTGTAGCAAAACCAGGGAATATGGTAATTTATGCACACAAGAGGCCAGAGTTATTCGCTTCTCTTCATAAAATTGAAGTAGGAAATCAAGTAGTAGTCGAATCACGAGATTTAGTAGCCATCTATAATGTTGTTGATGAGTTCGAGACACATGCTGGAGATTTGGGGATCGTGGATGACTCGGATACAACAGAGTTGACTTTGTATACTTGTAACCGATGGGATGATTCAACGAGATATGTGGTTAAAGCAAAGTTGAGTCACTATTACGCGAGTGGTTTGGGTGGAATAATTGCTAGAAATGAAACTTCAATTTGACGAAGTGAGAGTTATGACATAGAATACGGGGACTAATATGTATAAATACATGGGGGCATTAGTAATAGGTTTGGTGGTTTTGTTAAATTTGAGTTTAGCAACGTCTGTGAGGGCAGATATAGGTGCTCCATATTTCGATGATTGTGCTAGAGAACATAAAAATGGTTATTGGAGTTACCCTTATGGTAATTATTCTGCCCCAGGATTGGGATATAGTTTGAATGCAAAGAATGATGTGTATTTGACTGTTCGGTCGAGTTATTATCAATGTCTTTGTACCGCTGGGATTAATGCAAGTGTGCAGACTAACTGGTGGAAACTTAATGATGATGTAGAGGAGGATACAATTCAAAGTTATGTTAATCAAGGTTGGGTTAGAGCAAGTGGAGTGGATTGGAATATGCCAGCAGGCAATTATTTGGTAAAAAATATGACTTATACATGTGGTAATAGTGGTCCAACTCCAACGGGACAAATTACACCTACTTTAGTTCCGAGTCCAGGTGTTACGGTAACTCCAACAACTAGCCCGACCGTAGTTCCAGCTGTTGATAACGGAAATTCAGGAAGTGTTATTGGTGGACCCGTAGATCATAGTGCTCCTGTTTGTAATGATCCTGTATTGAAAGCCCCTACGCTTATATCAGTGGTTAAGAGTGGAAGTGATTCGGTAGATTTGGCTTGGACGAGTGTTAATGAGGCTGATGACTATATGATTAGTTATGGAGTTGAGAGTGGTAATTACATATATGGTGTGCCGAGTACTGGTAAGACAACTTCATATAGAATTGGTGCATTGGACTTAAATAAACATTATTATTTTCAAGTGCGTGCGATCAGAGGATGCATGCCTGGGGATCCGTCAAATGAGTTAAGTTATCCTCAGTCTTTGGCAATTGGAGGACAGGTGTTGGGATTGGCTGCAACAAGTGGAATTAAATTAGGGTTGTATGTGATGGTTGTTGGATCTGGAATTGCCAGTGGGGTTTGGGTATGGCGAAGATATGCGAAGACGATTTAGTGAGAAATGGGATGAGATTGAGTGGTGGGTTGGTGTTTGGATTATTTTGATTTTGATAGGTAGCAGTGTTAGATTATTGCGGGAGTATCGTTTGCCTAAAGTTTCTGAATCTTTTGCGATTGAATCAGTGGCTTATATTCCAACACGGGTGATGATAGCTAAGATAAAATTGGTAAGTGATTTGGTACCACAGCCGGTAGTTAATAAGGATTGGTTAATTTCGGAAAGGGAGGTTAATTATTTGGTTGGATCGGGGAATTTGGATGAGGGAAATATGGTTTTGTATGCACATCGAAAACCTAAATTGTTCGGGAGATTACATGAATTAAAGAATGGAGATTCTATAACTGTAACTGGATCGGGTAAGAGAGTAGCATATTATGAAGTGTTTGAGTCATATTCGACTGATGCTGAGGATTTGGATATATTGAAAAACACACAAGATAATGTGTTAACGTTATTTACGTGTGATGGATGGAATGATAGAAAAAGGTGGGTAGTAAGAGCAAAAAGGATGACTGACAACGAGGAGTTAGATGAAAATATGATTATTTGAGCTTGACGTGAGTGACGTGTTGATTATGAGTACGGCAAGTGTTGCAGTATTTGGTAAAGGTAAAATCTTTGAGTGTTTGACCTTTAACCTGAAGTTTGGTCTTGTTGGCTAGTGCTGTGTAGTTGATGGAGTCACACTTTTCGCATTTGAGACCTACGAGTTGTGCTGGACCTTTTTTCTTTGCTGCCATATAAGGTAGTTAGTTTTAACTAGGGTGTATTTTACCTCATTTCGGTTCTAAAGTACAAGAAGGAGGATTAATCGCCTAATGTGAATCGTTAGGGCCAGGGTTGGTCATCGATATATATTTGTTTGAGTACGGCGTTGCCTTGGTCGTCTATAACAACTTTGGCATATGAATTTTTGTTATTAAAATTGAAGTTTTTGCCTTTATTTTCGGGAATGAAGTATTGTTCGATTCCATAGACGACTTTGATTTCGGTATAGTTTCTAAATTGGCGGTTTAGATTTTTATCCAGGGGGTTATTTGCTCCGCTAATGACTCGGGCTTTGATGTAAACTTTGCCGTCTTGGGGGTGAGTTTTGTAAATTTTTTTGGCTATCCAATGTGTGTGATTATCATCTAGTTCAACATAAACCGTGTCTTGGTTATTAATTGGATCTTGGGATAGATAGTAAGGAAGACTAGAGATATCGTATTGAAAAGTAACATAATCGCCTCGTAGAAAATCTCGAGGGTCAACCGGAAGAATCCTGAGGAAAACTTCGGTTCCACCGGAGAGGATTGAATATTTGAAAATAATGATGACAAGAATGATCATTATTTGAATTGTGATGGCGATGATATATTTGGTTAGTTTGGTAGACATGTTTATAAAGTTGGGACAGGTGGGGAATTTTGGATATTTTGGAACATTATTTTACGGGCTTTTTCCATAAACCAGCCGATGATAAAAAGTAGTATTCCTGCACTAATAAAGAAGACACTTTTGTTAAGGAAAGTGAAAAACCAATCAAAGTATTTGATAATAACGAAGAAAACTAGGAATACGGATCCTAAGTTAATAAGCCAGGTTTCTCGACGTAAATATCCTGAGAATAATAATCCGAGTAATTCAAGGAATAATATAACATTGAATGTTATGGCCCAAGCGATACCTGCTGGTGAAAGGTTACCACTGGTGGAGGAATAGTAAGTGTAGCTTCTTTTGATGAAGATGGTTTGTTCAGGTAAAAATAGAATTAGAGTAAATAGACTAGCTATGATTGCAACAATTATAATTTCTGAAGTATTAATTAGTTTGTTAATTGTCGCGTAGAGAGTTGTGGATATTAATGTGATTAATAAAATCAGCATGGAAATAGTTAGTTGCCATGATGTTAATAACGATTTGCCTTGGGTAGTTTCTTCAAAAATATGAAGACCTGCTTGGATTGAAAGGAAAAATAGCATTGCTGTAAAAATGATTATTCCTAGAAGTTGATATATAAGTGAAAAACGTTTGTATCGGATCTGTTTGGTATGTAAAAGTCCAAGTATGAAGAAAATTAGTGCTACAAATGAAAGTCCCGTGAGGAAAGCTGCTGGGGAAATTTTGGTAGGTTCAATCCATAAATATATCTGGTACTTCCACCAGATTAGAATACTTAATAGGCTCAAAATTAATGTATAAATGGTTTTGTAGTAATATGTGCTGACGAATCCAATGATAGAGGTAATTAAAACAATCGTATGCCAGGAAAGTGGGTTTGCGAAATTTCTATTGAAAGCAGTAAGAGTAACTCCAAAGGAAATGAGAGATAACAAGAGGAAAAGTTGGCTAAAAGCATCTTCTCTGTTAAGGCTAAGGGATAGATACCAATTAGGGTTTTGACTAGGACTGATAGGTTTTTGGGTTTTGTGAAGATGTCGAAAAATTACAATGATTAGTCCGATGGGTCCTAAAAATATGATGAGTAATAGATCTAACATATATTAATAAAAATCTTTAAATTCTGGTGGAATTCTTTTGCGAATGATTAGTCCTGATGTATAAGTTAGAGCAGTTGTGAATAAAAGTAATAGTGATGAGGTGAAAAGGAATGAGTTATATTTCGATCCGGTAAAGAGTTCAAATGGATGACCAATAAGTGCTATGAACCCTAAAGCTATGGATAGGGCAAGGATTGCATAGGAATTTATTGCAAAACCCATAAAAACTGTACCAATCATCCAGAGGATAAACCCGTCTGGCCAGTTGGTTCTAATGTTGAACATCTGTCCTACCAAAAAGATTCCGCCACCGAAGATTATTGATCCTAGGAGGATGAGGGCTTCGCCAGTTTTGTCGAGGTGTGATTTTTCTTTTAGGATCCAGCCTAGAGTATAGGAAATGAGCATGGAAGTAATGATAATAATAATTTTGTTAATTTTAGGAATATATTGCCAATTGGCTGCGATAAGTGAAAATATGCCTGCTCCGATAAGAAGCGCGCCAATGGTGACAATTATTCTTACCGTTTGTTTGGAAATGTCTTCTTTGTGCTCTTCGGTTTCAAGAGTTTTGAAGTTAGATTGGATAGTTTCGATTGAATAACCTTGGTTGAGCAGATTAGCGTATATTTGTTCTTTGGTTTGACCTAAGGAGAGAGAAGATTGAATGTTATTAGTAAGATTTGTTTCATCCATATAAAAAATAGAGACAATTTAAGTGTAGTCTTATTGTGGGAGATGTGCAATTTGATATGATTAAAAACTTAATCTTGGGAAAATGAAAAATAGTTTATGTGGAGCCGACATCGGGGATTGAAAGAGAGACCTTCCCACTCACTTCGTTCGGGGACGCTCTATTATTGATACGTGTTAGAGCTACTTTTTTTATAACTTACTTAGTGTGGAGCCGACATCGGGGATTGAAAGAGAGACCTTCCCACTCACTTCGTTCGGGGACGCTCTATTATTGATACGTGTTAGAGCTACTTTTTTTATAACTTACTTAGTGTGGAGCCGACATCGGGGATTGAACCCGAGACCTCATTCTTACCAAGAATGCGCTCTACCACTGAGCTATGTCGGCATAGGATGATTATTGGGAAGTTTTATTGTTAAGGAAAGGATTTGTGCCGTGGGTAGGATTCGAACCTACGTAGTCGTATGACGCCAGATTTACAGTCTGGTGCGATTGACCGCTCCGCCACCACGGCTTTTTTTGAGCAAGATACAAATGTAATTAATCAATAATTTTTGATTGATTAGGATTACCTAAAGGATTATACAATATTTGTTATGGTTTACGGTATTGATGAAGTTGGGCGTGGGGCTTGGGCTGGGCCGTTGGTGATGGCTGGGGTGAGCTATGATGGGCAGAGAAAGTTTGGATTTGATGAAATAAAAAAAGTATGGAGATTAGTTGAAGACTCAAGAGTAATAATATGTGATTCTAAAAAATTAAGCAGGAAAGTGCGGGAGCTGAGTGCCTGTTGGTTGGAAAAGAATGTATATTATCGATTAGTAGAAGATAGTGCAGAGAAAATAAATGAAATGGGTATAAGGAAAGTTTGGGATGGGCTAGTCATTGATTTGGTGAGTGAGATCGAAGGTAAGATTGTGATTGATGGAAATTGGAAGCCTGATGGTTTGGAAAATGTGCAAACTTTGGTAAAAGGTGACACGTTAGTGTGGGAAATTTCAGCAGCTTCAATACTGGCCAAAGTCTATCGGGATAATTTGATGCTGAAGTTGGCTGAAGATTATAAAGGTTATGGGTGGGAGCGAAATGTGGGGTATGGGACTAAAGAGCATCGAGAGGCAATTGTGAAATTGGGGACGAATGATCAACATCGGAAGTTGTGGGTGAGGAAGTTATTTAGCGGGAAGTACGAGAGATAGCCGTTTCCTTATTGAAGATGAAAGGTCTGGATATCCTAACTCAAATAATTCATCAGCTTGTTGTTGGACTAGATTGGCAAGTCGATAATGTTGATTAATTGTAGTATTAATTAATGGCTCGTTACTTCTTAATTGGGGCAGATTTTCTTGTTGTTGGAGTGATGAAAGGAGTTCGAGCCGGCGATTTATTTGTAAAAGGGTTTCTTCTTGGTTAATTTGTTTTTTTGTTTCCATATTTTTGGAGCCGTCTCCGGGATTCGAACCCGGGACCACCTGTTTACAAAACAGGTGCTCT
>CAYUGO010000052.1:0-8030 GCA_964444295.1 uncultured Gammaproteobacteria bacterium
TATGTTTTCTAACCGTCCAGCATCCTCATTGTCATCCACATCAAACTGTGTCAAATATCCCGTTGCTTGAATAATTGCATCCAAAATTTCCAAGCTTGGCATATTTTGATATGTCTCCTTATTATCTTCTCTCCATTTCTCAAAGGCCCAAAGCCTCCGCTTGCCCATTTTATTCATCCTTTCTTTAGAGACGCTATCATGAGGATTAACAGTCAGTCTAAGATAACTTAGCAAATCTTTAATCTCTTTCCTCGCATAAAACCGAACCCCACCTATCAATACATATGGCAATCCTTCTCTTAACAATGCCTCTTCAATAGCTCGAGACTGAGCATTCGTTCTGTACATAACTACAAAATCACCCAAGTTTTTCCCTTCAATTCTATTTTTATTTCTAATTGTTTGGGCTACAAAATTTGCTTCTGCTTGCTCATCATATGCTTCATAAATATTTATTTGATTGCCATCTTTACCTTTAGTCCATAATTCAAGGACAGGGTGGCTGGTATTGTAAGAGATCAAACTTGATGCTGCAGCCAAGATGGTCTGAGTTGATCGATAATTCTGTTCTAATTTTACAACCGTCAAATTAGGATAATCTTTTCCAAGCTGATCCAAATTCTTGTAATCAGCTCCTCGCCAAGAATAGATTGCTTGGCTGAAATCACCCACAACCATCAAGTTTTGCTTCTCCCCGGCTAGTATTTTGGTTAATTGATATTGAGCATTATTAGTATCTTGATACTCATCAACCAAAATATGTTCATATTGATTGTTATACTTATTTTTCAAATCAACCTCTTGTTTAAGTAATTGAACTGATTTCATCATTAAGTCGTCAAAATCAACAGCTTCCGAGTTATATAGTATTTTCTGATAATCATTATACAAATGTGCCACAGTTTCTTGCCAGATATTAATTGATTTTTCACTCAAAGATTGTGGAGTTAATAATTCATTTTTAGCAAAAGAAATTGCACTTAATACAGTATCCGCTTTATATCTTTTAGTATCCAAACCACGATCTTTAATTAATTGTTTCATTATTGTTCTTTGGTCATCATCGTCATAAATGACATATGTATTTGGTACCCCGATAAGATGTCCATGTCGACGTAGTAACAAAGCGCAAAATCTATGGAATGTCCCTGCATACGGCAAATCATGATGCATAATTAGAGATCCCATTCTATTCAACATTTCTCCTGCAGCTTTATTTGTAAAAGTTAACAAGAGAATTGAACCATGCGTAATAGATTGCTCTTCCATCAGCCAAGCGGCTCTGTGTGTCAGTGCTTTTGTTTTTCCCGATCCTGCTCCCGCAAGAACAAGCAGAGGAGTTCCTAGATGTGTTACAGCTTGAATTTGAGCTTCGTTTAAACTATTCGTAATCTTCGACATGTTTGTCATTGTACTAACTCTTTCTATTAAAACAAAGTTTACTTACGGTACAATATTAAATTATCCTCTATGCGTCGTATTCATTTCATTCTCATTCTTGTTTTAACTGCAAATATTTATTTGATATTCACAGCCTACCAAATCACTAGTTTGGTGACTCAAAATTATTTCAAACTTAGTCCGCAAGCTATTTATCAAACATGGATGGGCAAAAGTCCCGACAAACTTTTTTCTCAAAACAGTCGCACCAATATTTTATTAATTGGAGAAGGCGGGGCAGGGCATTCAGGCGGAGATCTCTCAGACACTCTTATTATGGCTTCCATTCCGCTAGTTAAAGGCGAAGATATCATTTTATTACCCATCCCCAGAGATTTATGGATTCAAAACATTGATGCCAAAATTAATACTGCTTATAGAATTGGTGAAGCAAAAGAAGCAGGCTATGGTATTACACAGCTCCGGCAAGCAGTTTCCCAGGTAACTGATCTACCGATTCATTACTATATTAAATTAGATTTTGGAATTTTTTCCAAATTTATAGATATGATTGGAGGCATCGACGTGGAGATCCAGGAATCGTTTGTTGATAATGAATATCCAATCCCAGGCTTAGAAACTGCTCAACCAGAATCAAGTAGATACGAAACTATTTCATTTACCTCAGGCGTAGAACATATGGATGGATCAAGAGCACTCAAGTTTGTTCGTTCACGCCACGCTCAAGGTCAACAAGGAACAGATATCGCAAGATCCCAACGTCAACAGCAAGTTATTAAAGCAATTAGATCCCAACTCCTTGCCCCATCTACCTGGGAGAATAAAGATAGATTAGATAACTTATATCATTTAGTTCAGAATTCTCTCCAAACAGACATTAACAATATAGAATATATTCAATTTGCCTCTCAAATCCCCTTACTTAGTAAATCTAACTTTATTTCAGTTGAGATACCTTCAAACTTAGGTACCGAAAATAGCCAGTATTCTGTTGATCAAGCACTATTAGTCCATCCCGGCATCTCAAAAAAATATTATGGTCAATGGGTCTTAATTTCCAAAGATAATGACTTTACACAAGTACACCAATACATCAACTGCAAAATTTATTCTCATAACGACTGTTCCAAAAGATAACCCTTTCGCTTTTAAACCCTAATTAGAGGGAGCCTTCGATTTCTTCAAGATCATTTCCGAGTGTATCAATATTTGTATTATCTACGTCATTTTTAATTGCCTCTACGTCATCGGACTCATTTACCTGCTGTAAATCCTGCAACATTGAATCTGGTTCGGGAGTTGGTGAAGGCATCGTTTCCACTTGCTCAGGCAATGGTGAAACTAATGGAGTGGGCTCTTCATTAAACTGAGTAAAATAATAAACCACACCAGCCACCAAAGCTAAAATTAATAGTACTAAGACCACGATTATCAATACCCATTTAGATGTTTTACGATCTGGTTCTTGCTCATCAATCAAATCATTAACAGCTTGCACTGCAGATGGGGAAGCAAACTGCACCACATTATCATCTATCATAGGTTTAGAGCCATCTACAGCTTCCTTTTGTGAATTATTTTCGCCTTCCATAGTTTGTACTACCTCTGATTGTGTCAGAGGCTTTTGGAGTTCCTCTCTCATCTCCACATTTTCAGCAACATCATTGCTTTTTAATTCATTACTTAATTTTTTATCTTCATTTACCATATAGATTAGCTAATTATTAGTTTCTGATTTAGTTACGCTAACTTTAGGAACCTCTTTACTATGCAACTTTTCCAACTCAGGAATCAATCCCCTAATTTTCCCCAAAATAAGCTTAATATCTTCATGATAGACTTCGAGTTCATCTTTTAACACGACATACATAGTCTTAGGATCATTCGAATCAAAGACTATGTCTATGCTGTCTACTTTTACTGCCACACTATCCTTCAAACTTCCGACCTCAACAGTCAAGGCTTCCACCTTTTTCATTAATGGAGACACGTCGTAATTATCATTATCAATATTTTTTTTCAATCTTGAATTAATTCTTCCCAAAATATTTTCACATCGCTCTATGGTTGCTAACATTCTTCTAATGTGCCTTTCATATATTTTATTTACTCGGACTTTGGTCTTTTCATCAAGCTTGTTGTTCAAATCAGCTTGCCGGCTAGCAATTTTCTCTTTCATCTCATCCTTACGTTGTTCAAGTTCTTCTTGTTTTTTTTCCATTCTATCTTTGAGTTCGTCTTTTTTCTCCTGCATCATTTCTTCGTCTTCAAGTTTTCTTTCGCTACTTGTATTCTCAGTCAAAGTCAAAGACTTGCTTACAACGTAATTTGATGACCCAGTTACGCGACTATTTACTTCAATATCGATACTTTCGGCATTAACTGTAGAGCTCAACAGTACACCAAATACTCCAAATGACATTAGTAATCCGCAAACTTTCCTCATATATTCAGGTTATAAGATTTTGTCTATATTTGTCAACCAAAACTCGACAAGTTTCAATTCAACGGATTATTCCCATGTCTCAATCACAGCATGAGCTCCTTGGTCAAAAATTGATTCATCAATAATTCCTGCTTTAGAACCCACCTTGCTAATAACCCCCACAGAATTAGCTTGTGCAAATTGCAATGATTTAAATATATCCCACCCTCTGATCAATCCTGATACAAAACCACTCCCGAAAGCATCCCCTGCACCAGTTGACTCCAGAACACCCCCGTTTCCTGGAGGACAAAAAAGTATATTATCTGAATTTAGCAACACCGCACCACGCGCACCTGCTGTTACGATTGTATTTTTCGCTCCTAATTGCTGTATTTTTCTTCCCAATACTTTCAAATCATTTGCTTCCATTCCAACCAAACTCGAACTCTCATCTTCATTCATCATCAACACTTCCCAATGTGGAGCAAGTCGAGAAATTAGATCCCCTGCTTTTATTTCTCCCGCGCCAGGATTAACCGCAACTTTTATTCCTTTTTCTTTTGCATGGAAAGTTATAGATTCAAGAAGTTCTATTTGACCACCAAGAGAGCTAATATATATCCATTCTGTATCAAGATTATCCCATGGAATATCTCTTACTTCTAACATTTTACTTGCGCCTCGAGAAGTCACAATTGAACGGCCGCCTTCGGGAGCTACTAACACGATTGAAGTCGCAGTCTGTTCATCATCCTCTCTGACCATCAGATCAGTTGGGATATCCATTTGCTCCAGCTCATTTATTAGCGTTCTCCCAGGAATATCGTTACCTATCTCTGATATTAAACCTACTTTCAATCCTTGCTTACAGAAAGTTGCAGCAGCATTAGTAGCACCACCCCCAGTTGTCCATACCAACTCTTCAACTTCTAACTTTGCACCATAAGCTTCGCACAACACCACTCCTTGCGCACTTGGCATTACCATAAATTCTCCGGACCGAACAAAAATATCTAACGTTGCGGTTCCAATACAGATAACTTGTCTCACAACCCAAATATTGACTTGTTTTATAATTAAAGTCAAACGTTATTATCTAAATCCGTTATAATTAACTGATGAACATCCCAAAGGTATTTAAAAAACGATTAAATACTTACCATGTATTAATTATTTTATTAATAATAAGTTTAGTAATAATTGGTGGCGTTATCTGGTATGCCCGTGCAGTCCTTCCTCCTCAATTTCCACTCTTTTTAAGCCTTCCTACGGGTACCAAAGAGCAATTAGGAACAATTAGCAATATGTACAACATTGGTATATATCTATCAATTGTCTTAACAATTAATAGTTTAATTTCTATTTTTATGGTTCAAAAATTTAGAATTTTAACTAATATTTTAATAGCAACTCAGGGGGTAATAATTATTGTTTTTTCGCTTGCAATTTTACAAATAATTAGGATTATCACTTAGTTTCCATCTTTTCAATCCATGAATATATTTCTTTTTTGGATCCCTTTCTTAGGTACTGCTTTTATTTCCATAATCCTCACTCCCTTTGTTATCCGATTGGCATGGAAATGGAAAATGGTTGATGACCCTAAAGAGCATAACCACTCTAAAGTTGTCCATACATATCCGGTTCCTCGAGGAGGAGGCCTGGTAACAAGTCTTGCGATTTTAATATCTGCACTTATATGGCTTCCGCACGATAGTCATTTACTTGGCATAAGTTTGGCTTTGATTATTGCTACGATTGTCGGACTAGCTGATGATAAATGGAACATCTCTCCGTATACTCGTTTGATATTTAATACTATAAGCGCACTTTGCATCGTGGCCGTGGGGATTGGTATTGCCTACATTAGCAATCCATTATCACAAACTCTATTTGATCTTTCATCACTAAAAATACCTTTTCAATTTGGTAATTGGGCAGGAGAAATCTGGTTGTTATCTGATATTTTTGCACTTATATGGCTTATTGGAATGATGAATATCATCGGGCAGGGGGCGGGTGGAATTGAGGGTCAATTACCGGGAGTTGTTGTTATTGCCGCAATCGTAATTGCGGTTCTAAGCCTCCAATTTTCTGCTGACATCACTCAGTGGCCTTTGATTACTCTGGCTGCAATAACTGCTGGGGCATATTTAGGATTCCTACCTTGGAATTTTTTCCCTCAAAAAATTATGCCGGGGTATAGTGGCAAAAGCACAGCAGGATTGATGTTAGGTGTACTTGCGCTTCTATCAACCACAAAAGTTGGGGTTCTATTAGTCTGCTTAGGAATACCTATCATAGATACAATCTGGACATATTCGCGTAGAATATGGCAAGGTAAGATGCCTTTTTGGGGGGATCGAGGGCATCTCCATCATCGATTACTAGATGCAGGTCTTAGCAAACAAAAAATCGTTTTTCTATACTGGACATTAACCGCGGTACTTGGGTTTATCGCACTTAAAATAAACAGTCAGCAAAAATTATATACACTCATTACTCTTTCGCTACTTCTAGGTGTATTGCTGTTTTCCCTTAGCTATCTTAAGCCCACACCCAAAAAATAATCTCTCTCTTCCCCCTTCCCTAAAAAAATAAAAGACTCCACTGATCCAAATTCATTATTTTAAATTCATTTCTAGGCACAGTTAACAACATATTTACATAGATAATTCAAGTTCCCAACTCTATTTAGATCACAAATTACACTTTGTCCGCA
Source organism: uncultured Gammaproteobacteria bacterium (assembly GCA_964444295.1). Lineage (GTDB taxonomy): Bacteria > Patescibacteriota > Microgenomatia > CAYXHB01 > CAYXHB01 > CAYXHB01. The sequence goes on from CAYUGO010000052.1 coordinate 6,552, forward strand.
TACTGACCAGCTACCCATCCCATATCTCCGTTATCAAGTTTGATTTTATACCAACCAGACTCTTCATCTAATAAATCATATGTTTCTCCAGGATTTACTCTTCCAACTTCATCAGAATTAACTGATGCTTCTTTCCTGACTCTTAGCCAACCTGTAGGAGTTGATAAAATTTTCACTGTTCCAGTGCTCTTGACATCTCCGGCCTTGGTCGGAGTTGGGGTCTTATTTGATGATTTAGTTGGTGTAGGGGAAACAGAACCACTTGGTTTAGCTTCAGTATTAGTTGCTGAATCTGTTGCATCAGCAGAGTCAGTAGCCTCGCTAATATCAGTGATTGGGCTTACCTCAAGCTTGGATAGCTTGGCATCAATCATAACTTTGTAACCATCTTGAGTATTCACAGGCACTTCAAGTTCTTTATATCCAGGAGCAGAAATAACTAATATATGACTACCTGCTGTAACTTGATTTTTTTCCAGTGGAGTAGGACCAATCGGAGACCCATCAAGTTTAACCATTGCACCGTCTGGCTCGCTTACAACTGATATCGAAGCGATTGCTTGGCTTACTGTTTTCATTGTCATTATATAACCTTCTGCCTGATTATTGTTTGTTGCAAAAGTTCTATTAACGACCGTAAAAACTCCAGAAGCGACGTCGATAAGTGAATCCCAGGGTTGTAAAGAAGTATCTTGAGGAGTTAGTCGCAGACTCATTTCACCCGCCCGTATCTTTTCATCAGAGTAAGGAGATTGTCCCACATTCTTTCCATCTATTTGAACTGACGCAGGCTGGCTAGTTGTGATCTTAATTGCTCCCAAAGCTTCCTTTTTTGCACATCCACTTAAAATAAAAGCAAACACCAACAAAACAATCGCTTTTTTCATAAATCAGATTATGACATAGGACCTTTTAACTGTCTAGGTGATTAATATTTTCTTTTTCTTGTGTATTTTGGTCACTCGCGGCAATCTTATTATTTATTTCAATAAATTTATTTTGTGTAAATGCTAAGCGTTCTTTGCAAAATGTAATTAACTCCGCAGCTCTCTCATATTTGATAATTGATTCATCGAGGTCCAACTCATTGGTTTCAAACCAAGAATTAATTTCTTCGAGTTCCGCCATTGCACTATTAAAATCCATTTTCTTCATAATTCCTTATTAGTATACACAGATCAATCAAGTGACTTTAGTTCCCTCGATCCATCGATAAACCAAACCTTCACTTTCTGCCCAGTAACTAATTCATCAGATTTTTTAATGACTTTTTGTTTATCATTTTTCATAATCACATATCCTTGTTTCAACCTTTCCCAAGGATTGTTAGTTTTGATTGATTGAATTACAAAATTTGACCTATCTCTATGTTCTTTAATCAAATTATTAACACGAACCCCAAACATTTTCCTATACCCGTTGATCACACCTGACCTCCAATTATTAGTGTCATGCGTTTGTTTTTTATACACCCTAAAC
>CAYUGO010000053.1:0-7694 GCA_964444295.1 uncultured Gammaproteobacteria bacterium
CTCGTAAATTTATTAATCTATCTTCCCATCTATTAGCTCGTAAACAAAACGACATACTACTTGCTTCTGTGGTCATAATGATTAGTTATTCAGCCTCGCTGATTCTGGGATTACTGCGCCAACGATTGATGGGTTCAGTTTTCTTTGACTGTTGTGCGGTAGATCTAGACGCATTTCAAGCAGCATTTCGATTGCCCGACTTGATATTCCAAACCGTTGTTTCCGGTATCTTAGCAACTTCATGTATTCCGATTTTTGCCCAACGATTTGCTCAGTCTTCCACCAAAGGATCACAAGTCGCTACCAGTATTTTGATGTTTCTACTAATGATTATGGTTGGATTTGCAATTGTCGTAATAATTTTTGCTCCAGCTCTAGCCAAACTAATGACTGTTAATTTCTCCGACTCTCAAATTTCAACTATGGCAAATTTAATGAGAATAATTTTTTCCGCCCAAATAATTTTTCTATTTTCCAACTGGATCGGCACTTTACTCCAAACAATGAAAAGATTCATCGCCCCTGCGCTGGCTCCAATCACCTATAACATTGGTATAATTTCTGGAATCATTTTCTTAAGCAAACCACTTGGGATTTATGGTCCTGCAGTTGGCGTTGTTTTAGGAGCATTAATGCATCTTGTTGTTCAAATTATCGTCCTTAGGCAGACAGAATTTAGTTTCACTCGTGGATGGTCAATCTGGAATCAGGATGTTAGAGAAGTTCTCATGATCTCTTGGCCTAGATTATTAACTCAAGCATCAGTCCAACTTGAGAGTAATTTAACTATGTACTTTGCTTCATCTTTGGCAGCAGGCAGTTTGTTCCTCTTTGATTTAGCTGCCCTTCTACGTCAGGTTCCTGTCCAAATAGTGGGGTTAGCAATTGGCCAAGCTGCCTTTCCTAGCTTGTCAGAATATGCCCACAACAACTCTCCCCAGTTCAAAAAAATTGCTCAAGACACATTTATGCAGATGTATTATTTGGTCTTACCTTTAACTTCAATCTTATTAATTCTCCGCATTCCCATTGTCCGCCTTGCCTTTGGAACAGCGTCATTCCCCTGGGCAGCAACCAAAGAAACCGCCTATACCCTTGGGATTTTTACCATTTTAATTCCGTCATTAGTGTTAAGCCAGCTATTACTCCGCAGTTACTACGCCTACAAAAATACCAAAACACCCATGATAATCCACCTCCTAAGTTTAGGATTGTTTTCAATTATTGGCTGGATAAGCATTAATCAACTTCAGTTCTTCGGGCAAATCATCAAACCTATTAATTTGATTAATACTCCTTGGCTTAATCTTACACTGTTTAACTTCGATAACCCGCTCCAATCACTGGCCTATGCGGTTGTTTTTACCGCTCTTGTCCGCACAAGTTTAATTTTTTGGTTTATCCGAGGGAAAATCATCTCTAACCTACGTCGGTTCCGATTCGAATTTTTCAAACTAACTCTGGCCGGAGCAGTCATGATTATTAGCCTTTGGATTCCCTTCCAGTTCCTCGATAGGCTTGTCTTTGACACAACCCGAGTCATCCCGTTAATTGCCCTAACATTTACAACTTCAGCAATCGGTTTTATTGTTTACATAATCTCATGTCACATTCTTGATATTCAAGCTCAACACACAATTTGGAAATTACTTATCAAATTCCCTGGCTTTGGCTCTTTGGTTAACAAAACTCAATCATGGATGTCATCTTCGATCCCAGAGATCAATAACCCCTAGTATCTCCATCTCATGTTAAAATAGCCTCACGCTGTCTTCTTCTTATTCATCATTAATTAGGGAATTTCTAAACTACTAATATGTCAACCTCACACATCCGCAACTTTGCTATTATTGCCCACGTGGATCATGGGAAGTCGACCTTGGCAGATAGATTCTTAGAACTAACCGGCCTGGTAAAACACGCCCAATCCCAAACTTTAGATTCAAACCCTATCGAAAAAGAACGGGGAATTACCATCAAACTTGCACCGGTCACGATGCACTATCAATACCAAGGAGAAGACTACACGTTGAATTTAATTGATACTCCAGGACATGTGGATTTTTCTTACGAAGTCAACCGAGCCTTAGCTGCTTGTGAGGGAGCGATCCTTTTGGTTGATGCCACCCAAGGTGTCCAGGCGCAGACTTTGGCACACTTCCGTCAAGCCAAAAGTCTAAATCTTAAAATCATTCCAGTAATTAACAAGGTTGATTTACAAGGTGCTGATGTGGAAGGTGTCCTTATGCAAATGATCGAAGTCTTAGAACTCACAGATCTGGACGTGGCACATATCTCGGCCAAATCGGGACAAGGAGTCCTAGATCTTCTTATTCGTGTAATCAATCAAGTGCCTCCACCTTCTTCAGGCTCAGATTATACTCGTGCTTTAGTTTTTAATTCAGAATACTTACATCATCAGGGTGTCCGCGCCTGGGTCAGAGTTTTTGATGGCACAATTCCTAATAATGTTAGCCTCACACTTCTCAATAGTAAGCAAAACACTCTTTCTCAAGAAATCGGCATCTATAATTTGAATAGTATCCCCGTCTCAACCCTTCAAACAGGAGAAGTGGGCTACATTATTACAGGACTTAAAGATCCCCACCAAGTCAAAATTGGAGACACTCTAACCCTCACTCAATTTGCCAAACAAAACATCCTTCCATTGCCAGGGTACAAACTTCCCGTCCCCATGGTTTTCGTTTCGCTTTATCCAATAGATGCAGGTGATTTCGTCAACTTAACTCAAGCATTAGACAGGTTAACTCTTAGCGACTCAAGCCTAACCTACACAGAAGAATCTTCCCCCCTCTTGGGTCATGGATATAGAGTTGGGTTCTTAGGCTTGCTCCATGCTGAGATCGTCCAAGAAAGACTCGAGCGTGAATTTAATCTCACGGTAATTGCAACGACCCCTACTGTTACTTATAAGATCGTAACCAAAGGCCAAACCGAAACTATCTACAGCCCTAATGATTTACCCGAACCTGGTCAATTTGACTCTATTCTCGAGCCAATGCTGCAAGTTACAATTTTTACTCCTTTAGAATACATGGGACCAATTATGGACTTAATGAGAACCAAACGTGCCAAACATTCCACTACCCACAGCCTGGGTAGGCAAGTTCAATTAGAATTCATCATGCCGTTGGCAGAAATGGTCGGCGAATTTTACTCACGCCTCAAATCTGTTTCATCAGGCTATGCTAGTCTTGATTATCAATTACTTGACTGGCAAGAGGCCAATCTGTCTAAGCTAGAGATAATGCTAGCTGGCGAAAATATTCCCATCCTCTCCCAAATTGTTCCCAAGGATCGACTTGAATCTACAGGTCGAGCCATTGTAGACAAACTTTCTCAATTAATTCCTAGACATCAATTTGAAGTCGCTGTTCAGGCCGTAGTTGGCGCCAAAGTTATTGCTCGAGCTACAGTCAAACCCTTTCGCAAAGATGTCACCGCCAAATTATATGGGGGAGACCAAACTCGCAAAGACAAACTCCTCAAAAAACAAAAAAAAGGTAAACGCAAAATGAAACAGCTTGGCAAAGTTTCTGTCATGCCTGACACCTTCCTCAAACTAATGCAATAGCCTGGGTTCAAGCAAACTTGACTGCACTTAGCACTCGTGTTAAATTGTTGCTAGAATCTTATTATGTCTCTTCTATCTAATCGTCAAGTCCAAATTCTCAAAGCTGTGGTCGATGAATACATTGACACAGCAGCTCCCGTCGGTTCTGAGCAACTTGAGCGCAAATACAGTCTAGGAGTTTCACCTGCTACCATTCGCAACGAAATGGCTGTGCTTATCCACGAAGGGTTCCTCAAACAACCGCATACCTCAGCCGGTCGAGTCCCTACTGCTCGTGCCTTGCGTTTCTACATCAACGAACTCATGCAAGAATCTCAGCTGTCTGTGGCTGAAGAAGTCGCCACTCGTGAGCGTATCTGGGACCAAAGACACAACATGTATCAAATGATGCAAACGGCCAGTCGAACTTTGGCTCGTAAGCTCGAAACTGTCTCTATTGTCTCCCTCACAAGCGGTCCCATGTATTCATCAGGATACTCATATTTGCTCACTATGCCTGAGTTTTTTGATATCGATGTGACCCGCCAGGTTTTGTCTATCTCTGATAGCTTGCCCTCATGGATGGTGCGCGTCATCGAGCAAAACATGAGCTCACAAGAAATCCAAGTTGTCTTCGGTGAAGAGCTTAATGAGCCATATCTTGAACCTGTCGGTATGTTGTTCAGTCAATTTCAAATAAACGGCCAAGCAGCCGGTATCATAGGAGTTATAGGCCCAGCTCGCATGAACTTTAGTCAGTCAATTCCCTGGTTGCGTTATTATTCTCACCTTTTTGAAGACTTGGGCCGTGACTGGTAAATATTCTATTTATGACTAAGCAAAACAAAACACAAGAACAGGACACCAAGGTTGAACAGAATATGGAATCCAATCAACCTAATTGGCAGGACAAATACGCCCGAGCTTTAGCCGATTACCAAAACTTAATTCGCCAACACCAAAAGGATCGTCAAGAATATCTCAAATATGCCAATCAATCTCTCATCATTGAGTTGCTTCCCCTTATTGATTCTTTAGATCTTGCTGCTAACCATGGCCAAGATCCAGGTATTGTGATGATTGCCAAACAGCTCAAGCAAACCGTCGAGTCTCAAGGCATCAATTTCATTACACCGACCCAAGGAGAACCTTTCGATCCCCAACTCCATGAATGTGTTGATCTTGATTCCTCAAGCGATTCTCAGACAGAAACAATTGCCAAGAATGTCCAATCAGGAGCTCGTTGGCAAGATGGCCAAGTCATCAGACCGGCTCAAGTTGTTGTCTTTCGCCAAGCAGACCAAATAGACCAGTCCTCAGAGCCAAAAAAACCTGTTGACAGTGCTTAGCACTCGTGTTAAATTGGTGCTAATAATAAATTTATGTCAAAAATAATCGGTATAGATCTCGGAACCACAAACAGCTGTGTTGCAGTCATGCAAGGCGGTCAGCCCAAGGTTATTCCTGCGCATGACACAGGCAAAAACACGACCCCTTCAGTTGTCGAACCTGTCAAGAATTTGGTTGGCGACGTGGCCAAACGCCAAATGATTCTCAATCCAGCAAATACTCTTTACTCAGTCAAGAGACTCATGGGTCGTCGTTATCAAGACAAAGAAGTGGACAAGATGAAAAAATCTGTCCCCTACAAAATTGTCGAAGGCAAAGAAAATATGGCCGCCGTTGAAGTCGAAGGCAAGGTCTATACCCCTCAAGAAATTTCTGCTCGTATTCTTTCCACCATGAAAAAACATGCCGAAGAATTCTTAGGCGAAAAAGTTGATCAGGCAGTTATTACGGTGCCCGCTTACTTCGATGATGCTCAGCGTCAAGCTACCAAGCAAGCTGGCGAGATCGCCGGGCTCAAGGTTGATAGGATTATCAATGAACCTACCGCTGCCGCTTTGGCTTATGGTTTAGACAAGAAAAATAACCAAAAAATTGCTGTTTATGATCTTGGTGGTGGAACTTTCGATATTTCCATTCTTGAAATTGGCGAAGGAGTCTTTGAAGTCAAATCAACCAATGGTGATACACATCTAGGCGGAGATGATTTTGATGAAGTCATCATTGATTGGATCGTAGATGAATTCAAAAAAGAAAATGGCGTTGATCTTAAGGCAGACAAACAAGCCCTCCAAAGAATCCGTGATGCTGCCGAAAAAGCCAAGATCGAACTCTCCAGTTCTCAAGAAACCGAAATTTCCCAACCCTACATAACTCAGAGCAAAGAAGGTAATCCTTTGCACCTCAATCTCAAACTAACCCGATCTAAACTCGAATCACTAATTGGAGGCTTGATTGCTAACACTATGAAACCTGTCGAGGCAGCACTCAAAGATGCCAATCTCAAAGTTTCTGACATCAACGAAGTTATTTTAGTTGGAGGTATGACTCGCATGCCCAAAGTCCAACAAGTGGTCAAAGAATTCTTCAACAAAGAACCTCACAAAGGTGTTAATCCCGACGAAGTCGTTGCCATCGGTGCTGCAATCCAAGGCGGTGTCTTGGCTGGTGATGTCACTGACATCTTGCTCCTAGACGTTACCCCATTGTCAATGAGCATCGAAACTCTTGGTGGAGTTGCTACCCCTATGATTACTCGCAATACAACTATTCCAACCGCTAAGACAGAGATTTTCTCAACAGCTGCCGATAACCAGACCTCAGTCGAAGTCCACGTCCTTCAAGGAGAGCGACCAATGGCTCAGGACAATAAGAGCTTGGGGACTTTCAAACTGGATGGCATTGCTCCCTCTCCTCGAGGAGTTCCTCAAATTGAAGTTACATTCGACATTGACTCTAACGGCATCCTCAAAGTCTCAGCCAAAGATAAGACCAGTGGCAAAGAGCAACATATTACTATAACGGGGGCAGTTGGTTTAAGTGATGAAGAAGTCAAAAAAGCTCAAGACGAAGCAGAGAAATACAAAGCCGAAGACGAGCAAAAGAAAGCCAAGATAGAATCACGCAATCAAGCTGAAGCCATGATCTTTACCGCCGAAAAAGCTTTAGAAGATGCTAAAGACAAAATCCCGGAAGACCTAAAGAAAGAAGTTGGGGACAAAGTAACAAGTCTCAAAAGCATATTAGAATCTGGTTCTAAAGAAGAAATAGATACCAAGTCCAAAGAACTCTCCGATGCCATGCAAAAAATTGGTCCAGCTATGCAGTCATCGTCAGAAACCCCTGTGCAAGAATCACCCAAAGACCAGGACGATCCCAAAGCCACCAAAGATGCTTCTGATCCCAAAGATCAAGCCGAAGAAGGCGAAGTAGTTAGTGAATAACCATCCTTGAGTTAAGTAATTTTTATATTTCCAGGTATGCCTCCAAAATCAGATTATTATGACCTTTTGGGTGTTAGTAAAACAGCCTCCGCAGAAGAAATCAAAAAAGCCTACCGCAAAAAAGCTCTCGAGTGGCATCCAGATCGCAACAAAACTCCCGAAGCAGAAGCCAAATTCAAAGAAATTAATCATGCTTACGAAGTTCTCTCTGATGCACAGAAACGCCAGACTTATGACCAATTTGGTCATGCAGCTTTTTCTCCCGGTTCAGGAGGTTTCCCTCCTGGTGGATTTGGTAATCAACGAGGAGGCCAGACAGGTCCTTTCTCATATTCATATTCCACTAATTTCTCAGGCGGTTCACCATTTGGCGATGTAGAGTTTACAGATCCTTTCGAAATTTTCGAACAATTCTTTGGTGGCGGTTCGCCATTTGGTCGTCAATCTGCACCTCGCGATCATTACTCACTTAAGGTGGATTTCATGGAAGCTGTCAATGGAGGAGAGAAGAAGGTAGTCATTCAAGGCAAAGAACACACCATCAAAATCCCTAAAGGCGCATCTGATGGAACAAGATTAAGATTCACTGACTTTGACGTCACCATTGATGTCGCTGGACACCCTACATTTAAACGTGATGGTCAAGATATTTACGTTGATCATCATATTAGTATTTCAGAAGCTATCTTAGGCACAGCTACTAAAGTACCTACTGTCGACGGTGAAATAAAAATTAAAATCCGACCAGGAACGCAATCTCATAGTATGATCAGACTCCAAGGCCAAGGAGTACCATATCTTAATCGATCAGGTCGGGGGAACCAATATGT
>CAYUGO010000054.1:0-7683 GCA_964444295.1 uncultured Gammaproteobacteria bacterium
TATTTTAAAAAAATATAATGATGGTTGAAGCACTTGAATTAATACATATGCAATTAAATTCGAAACTAATCCAAATAATCCAATCATTAAACCAATTGTTGTAATAAATGGTACAACCCACAAAACCAAACCATTACTAATTAACGTAACTATAGAAAGTGAACCAAAGTGCCATATTAATATAGGCAAAACCATGAACATCGCCGCAGTAGTTGTTGATAATGATTCATTTATCAGTTGGATTCCAAAAATGTACTTCCAAATACCTTCTTGATTGATTGCAAAATTTATTAACCAATTATTTATTCTTTTAGCGAAAAGTATCAATCCTGCAGTTGCTGCCACACTCAATTGCCAGCTAACATCTATAATTGAGATTGGATTTACTAACAACATTATTATAACTGTTATAAACAGAACTCTTCCTATATTTACAACTCTTCCATATAAATATCCCACAGAAATTATAGTTAAGAATATAGCAGCACGTAATACAGGTGGTTCAATTCCTACCAAAAGTACAAATAGCCAGATAAAAACCATCCCCCCAACTAACGATTTTGTCCGATCCCCAACATACATTAATAATCTACTAATGTATGTAAATATCAACATAATATTAAAACCACTTACAACTACAACATGTGATAAACCTGCCCATCGCAACTTATCGCTGAAATGATCTGATAGTCCCCTTTTATCACCAATTACCATTGCCGATAACAATCCAGCATTTGTATATGTAAATGATTTTCTGTACAAACGTAACAAATGCTGTCTAACATAATTCAATATTAACCAAATACCCTGCCCATCACTAATCTCAACCTTTGAGTCATCAATCATCCAAATCCTACGATCCCAGCTTGACCGATTGTCTTCATTTAATAATTTTATTTTTTCAAAATTAAGTATCTTAACTCTATCACCTAAGTTCACCTCTGGCCAACGTTCAAGTTTAACTCCTACCTTATCTGTATTATACTCAAACCATATAAGTTGATATTCAGTATTTCTATATACATCAAACTTAATCTGAGGGCTTGTCCGTATTGTAAAAACATAATTAACCAAATTCCTCTCATCTAATGGCACAGATGAAACATACATAAACCAAATTCTCAAAATACAAATACAAATTAAAAAAAGATTAAACCACCGCATATTACTCATTTAATACTAACTTTCAATGGAAAAAACTGAAACACTTAATACAATTTTCTTCTATTTATTCTTACCTATTGTTATTACTTTATCCTTAATTTTTGGTCGTTTATACAACTCAAGAAAAGAATCCAATACAAAAAAATACCAAATCACCCAAGGGCTAATCATAGGAAACATTATCACTTCGATATTTGGGGTCCTCACTACTCTTTTCCTATACTCTTATACCCTCAACCTTTATCCCCTTAATATCATTAGATGGGAATTTCTAGCACACTCAATCATTACCATCCTTTTTTTAATCGCAGGTATAGGCATTGGTACACACATAGCGGGAGTTAGCATAGAACAAAGTCTAAGGAGCAAACTAACACTCCCAGAATTCCAAGACCTTAGCAAAATATTGCATTACTTCCATGCAAATCTAGGACACCGACTCCCCTTTACATCATTTATGCTTATAACTTACACACTTACCCTTCTTGATTTATTCAAAGGTAGCATAACTGCTCTAACTTACATCCAGGTAATCCTCAGCATCCTAAGTGGAGTATTCTTCGGAAGCCTTTTAACCTTCATTTTCATCATCACGTACTCAAGTACATTAATGATGAAAATAAGCATAATAACTTTAATATCAATTGCTCTAGCCTCTACTACAGAGTCTCGAAATCTAATTGACCATCCTGTTGCACTAATTTTTACATCAATGTATATCACTATCATCGTCTGGGTTGAATCAAAAAAATATCTACCCAAAAGAATCCTCAAAAAATTCATCAAAATCACTCAATCCTGGCTTAAATGGGATGGTATTTTACTGCATCCGGACCATACAGTCTTTCGAAAAATTAAAGATAAATATTACAACGATAATAAATCTGCTAAATCTAAATAAAGCTTAGCTCCAATAATCTTTTGAGTCTTTAAGTCTTCAATCGAAGAATAGGGTCTTCCATTAATTATCTTATCTGCAGTTACTTGCCCAACTCCTGGCAAAGACTCAAGCTCTTCCGAAGTTGCATAATTAATACTAATTAACTTGTTTTGCATACCTAAATCATTAAGCGAAGAATCACTTTCAAATGGTACATAAAGTTTCATACCATCTCTCAATAGCTCAGCCCTATTCAATGACTTCTCAACCCACCCATAATTAGCATCATTTTTAATCCCACCTGCTTTATCTAAAGCCTCAATTATCCGTGCGCCAGAATTAAATTCATATACTCCTGGACGCTCAACTGCACCTCCAATATCTACAATTAACATACTAGCCATAGATTCACTAGCCTCTCCCAAAACATTCTCACTATTAATTTCCTGATTCAAAGAAATATAATCTTTTTCTCTATTCAAAAATATCCCACTAATTCCTACAAAAAATAATACTAACCCCAAAACAAATAATACAAATATCCTAAACTCTGATTTAACAACAGACAATACAGTTGTATAACTTAACACAGTTTAAATATAAAAGGTTACATTCTCTCAAGTCAAACAACATCTTAAAATACTACATTAACTAACTTATCCCGTACCACAATAACTTTTACATTAGATAAATCCACAACCCATTTAGACAACCTCGAGTCACTCCTTACAATCCCCTCTAAGTTAGCCAACTCCGCTTGATCTACATCCATTACAAATTTAACTTTACCATTAATCTGCACAGGGATTTTTCTTGTTTTATCCAAAACTTGATTATTTTGAATTCCTTCTGGCCAATTTGATAAATGTATCGAGTGGCTGTTACCCATTTTAAACCATAACTCTTCCACAATATGTGGCGCAAAAGGCGCCAAAAGACGCAGAAACACACTCCAACTTTCTTTTGAGATATAATTACCACGATTTAAATTAGCCCACTTCATCATTGAGGCAATTGCGGTATTAAATTTGTAGTTAGCGATATCGTCCCCGACTTTTTCAATCAAACTATTTATTTCTACATTTGAACCCTCATCCTTAATTCTATCTGCCATTAACCATACCTTGTCTAAAAATCTCCGACATCCTATTAATCCTTGATTTGACCATGGAATTGTATCAGCAAATGGACCCATAAAAAGTTCATACAACCTCAGAGAATCTGCTCCATATTTTTCAATAACATCATCTGGATTAATTACATTGCCCCATCTTTTACTCATTTTCCTCCTGTCACTAGCTAATACCAAACCTTGATGTCTTAATTTCAAAAATGGTTCATCAAACATTAAATAACCCAAATCTCGCAATACCTTGGTGATAAACCTCGCATACAACAAATGCAAAACCGTATGCTCAGCCCCACCAATATATGCATCTACTGGCAACCATTTATCTATTGCCTTTGGCGAAACAAACATTTTTTCATTACCAGCATCAGCAAATCTTAAATAATACCAACTTGAACAAACAAAAGTATCCATTGTATCGACTTCGGGATACCAACCCTTACCAAAAATCCTCTCTGTTCTCTCTTTCAATTCTTTTGATAATTGTAACGGAGAACTCCCTGTTGGTCTAAATTCAACATCAGTAGGCAATAACCACGGCAAATGTTCCTCTGGAATAGGATGTGCATTTCCGTCTGGATCATATACGATCGGAATTGGAGCTCCCCAATAACGCTGTCTACTTATTAACCAATCACGCAACCTATATTTAATTTCTAACTTACCTTCTACATACTTTTGCAGATTCACTTTGGCCGTTTCCACATCTAATCCATTAAACTCATTAGAATTTATTAATACTCCTTCCTTCCCATCATCATCTACTTCAATTACCTTAAGAACCTCAATCTCAAATTTTTGCGCAAATCGCAAATCTCTGTCATCATGACCCGGAACACCCATCACAACACCCGTCCCATAATTAACAAGCACATAATCAGCAATGAATATAGGTATTTTTTCACCAGTCAAGGGGTGCATATAATATATTCCTTCTGCTTTACAGCCAGTTATTATTCTCTCTGTTGATAGTCTTTCTATATCAGACTGTATATTTACATTACTAATGTAATCATCAATCTCGTCCCAATTAGCTATCTCGCTTTTATGTCTTTGCCAAAATTCGTGTTCAGGCGCTAATGCAACAAACTTCACCCCGGCAAATGTATCAATCCTTGTCGTAAAGATACTTAAACTATCAACTACTTTGTCTTTAGAGTGAATATCAATCTCAAAAGAAACTCCCTCTGACTTGCCAATCCAATTGACCTGACCTTGCTTAGTTGACTCTGGCCAATCCAAATTACTTAAGTCCTGTAATAATTCTTCAGCATAGTTCGTAATTCCAAAAAACCATTGATCCAAATCTTTTTTTATTACTATGTTTTCACACCTTTCACACTTACGATCTATAACTTGTTCATTTGCCAAAACAGTCTGGCAACTCTCACACCAATTCACCTTACCATACCTCTTATATGCTAACTTATGCTGATATAGCTGTAAAAATAACCACTGTGTCCATTTATAGTAATCTGGCCGATGAGTTGCGATTTCTCTATTCCAATCATAAGATAATCCAATATTTTTAATTTGTCTCTTAAAATTCGCAATCGACATTTCAGTTTTAACTTCTGGATGAATTCCTGTTTTAATTGCATAATTTTCTGCAGGTAAACCAAATGAATCCCATCCCATCGGATGCAAAACACGATACCCTTTCATTCTCATGTAACGGCTTACCACATCAGTTCCCGTATAGCCCTCAACATGTCCAACGTGCAAGCCCTCACCTGACGGATAGGGGAACATGTCTAGGCAATAATATTTTTTCGCATCAGTATGGGAATTATCAACTGAATATAAATTGTCACTATTCCACCTCAACTGCCATTTTTTTTCGAGGTTAATATGATTGTATATTTGTGTAGACATATGTGGACCTGAGGGGATTCGAACCCCTTGCCTCTGCAATGCGAATGCAGCGCTCTACCAACTGAGCTACAGGCCCTTGCAGTAATTAAAGCTAATTATATTGCCTCATCTCCAAACCGTCTACGCATTTGATCCACTAAAAAATATCCAGTAAAATCACCCTCAACAATTGGATACAAATGACCTCTTCTCATACTACCTTTTTGCAATTGAACCAAGTCTGTTACCCGACCAATCGATTCCCACACTTTCCTAGCTTCATCGTACGGAAACAAACTATCATCCCTAGCTTGAAAAGCTAATGATTTGGAAGGAATCAAATTTCTATCTACGCCTTGTGCGATCAACTCTACATCTTCAAGTGCATTAAACAACGCTCTCGGCCTCAAAAATATATCTCTCACCAGTCCCACAGAATATTGTGTCAAACCTTCCCAATTTCCTACCGATAGTGAATCCGTCAGCCCTTCAGCTACAAACCTTACCGTTAGTTGATTTGGTGTTAACGGAGAATCCAAAAAAGGTCCCTGCAGATAAGCTAAATAATGCTCTTTCCCCTCAAAAGCTTGGGTAACAGGCACACAAGCTTTTGAATAAGCAACTACCATCGATTTTTCTGCTTTATCTTCAAACAAACTTAATACCGACTCAGCTATTTCCCTATGATACGCCCCATTTGAATTTGGATTATCCCTCGACCTCTGCACCGCATAATTTTCCTCTACTACCAAAACATCTTTATCCAACTCCGCCGCCAACCTCCTAGCCAAAGGCTCTAATGCCTCCATCCTAACTCCCCATCCCGGAAAAACTGCTACCTTAACCGTCTCAAAATCATCACTATCACTATCAATTACCTTATCTCCTGATCTATTACGCACACTCACCACTCCACCCCTTAACTCCCGACTTGTATCACTAATATGGGGAAATCTAAATTCTCTCAAACTCATAATCTACAAGTTATCATTGTGGACCCGAGGGGATTCGAACCCCTGGCCTCTTGCATGCCATGCAAGCGCTCTAGCCAACTGAGCTACGAGCCCAAAACAATTAAATTATTATACCCCAAAATTACTTCAAATATTGGAAAGGATTTAACCTCGCCGAACCCTTACGAATTTCAAAGTGCAAATGAGTTCCAGTACTTCTTCCTGTACTTCCCATTTTTCCAATTGGTTCTCCTCTATTAACATATTGACCGTTTGATACATAAACAGCAGACATGTGCGCATACAGTGTCACCAAACCATTTCCATGATCAATCACTACTCTATTACCATATCCACTATTATCAGGCCAACCCGCAACGATTACTTTACCCGAATCAGCAGCCAAAATATTTGGAGCCTCCCGATTCGCAATATCAAGTCCCTGATGATACCAAGAATAGTTCTGAGTTAACCTGCCTGCAGCCGGCCACACAAACTGACCCGAACCTGAAACTGCTCCGCCAGTCGAAACAGATGGAGTATTGGACCTAGACGGACGAGGAGCCTCAACAGGAGCAGGAACAACTCCATCTGGAACAATAACTTCTTGTCCGATTGCCAATGCAAAAGTCTCATCATTAGCAAAATTATTAAACGGAAAATCTACCATCGCCTGAGGCTCAGCCTCGAACTTCTTAGCTATCGAATAAATTGTCTCACCCTTTTTTACCTTATACCTTACCCCCGTCACCGGTAAAATTCGTAGCTTCTGACCAGGTTTAAGCCTAGTATTTTGATTAAAATCATTTTCCCACTCTATTGTTTCAACTGTTATTCCAAATTTTTTAGCAATTCCACTCAATGTGTCGCCCTCAATAACTTCATAATCAATTACCTTATCTCTCGGCTTATCGGATACAAGTGTTGTCATCGTGCTATCTTCTGCCGCCAACAAATTACTTGACTGTTCCCACTCCCAATCAATTGCTTGTCCAGGAAACAATGCAGCATATCCAGAAGCCAGTACTGGGGCCATCAACAAGCCTACCATCGCCAAACCAGCCATTCCCACATGCGAAACCGATCGCGCATGTTTCCCCCGTTGTCCATACAGACGAATTGCCATCCAGCCTTTAGAAGCTTCCAATCTCTTTCCTCTACTCTCTACCCATTTACTAACCACCCCAAACCAAACTCGCGTATAGTCACCGAATTCAGATCCGATACCCCTCTGTCCTGAAGAAGATCCCCAAATCTTGCCATTAGTTCCTTTGTAATTATTCATATCCACTGAGAAAACTCCCAGCAATAGTATTTTGTAACACATCCAATCACCCAAAATCAAATCTCACCCCAAAACCTAGTCTGACTTCTCAACATTTTTCAAAAAATCCTCATTTGTCTTATATCGACCCAATCTATCAATTAATAATTGAGTTCTTTCGTTTGCATCCAACATTCCCAACATTCTTCTCATCACTACCACCTTAGGAAATAATTCCTTTTTATATAGCAATTCCTCTTGCCTTGTCCCTGATCTTTGAGCATCAATAGACGGGAAAATTCTCATCTCAGCTAATTTCCGATCCAAATGAACCTCCATATTTCCGGTACCTTTAAATTCCTCATAAATTAATTCATCCATTCTAGACCCAGTATCAATCAAAGCTGTTCCTACAATTGTCAAACTTCCTCCACCTTGA
>CAYUGO010000055.1:0-7593 GCA_964444295.1 uncultured Gammaproteobacteria bacterium
AATTTTAAAATAATATAAAAAATTATAACGAAAGAAATTACGTAACAATTTTTCTATCTGTAATTATACTCTGCGATTTTTAAACAATTTAAATTGATTCATTCCAATTATAAAATTCTTGCAATTTGCTTAGTGGAATTAAACCAATATATTCTGGATATTCTTTCAATTGTTCCTTGGTGATTTTGCCGACGAACAGTCTGTATTTTTCTTCGATTGTTAAAATTTTGATTTGCTGTTCATGATAGAAATACATGCTCGGCTTCATGATATCACCGGGTTTAGATGTATCAATAAACCCGAATTTGTGTCTGATTGCTCTTTGCCATGCTAATTCTTGTGAGAAACCTATGCTTTCTAAATAATCAGTGACCTCCCGTAAAGAGCCGTTTAAAGCTATTTCGGTCATTGCATATTCAGCTGCGTGTTGAAATAAAGATGAACGCCCATTTTCACCTGCATAATCTTGACAATAAGTTGCAAATCCTTCTTCAGTCGGTAAATATTTTGGGTGTTTAGGAATACTATTATATTTGCCATTTACATGCCGAATAACGTGTAACAGCTCGTGTTTCACTTCACCATCAATACTAAAAAAATCTAAATTTAAATATTTACTGACCAAGATTTTCTTATCTTCCGCTGATGGGCGGAAATTAAAGCCATACTGATCAACTATTTCTATTGAATAATCTTCCAATCCCAAAAATTCAAAAGCTTGCTCAAAAGATTTAATAACTTTGGTTATTGGTTCTGAGGGAATAATGTATGGTTTGTTTGAAACAATGTTTCTGGATAAATTTAGTAATTCTGATGTAATTTGTGTGTCAAACAATTTCGAAAAGACGATTCTAATCTGGTCTTTATCTTGAGCATGGAGGATAGCAATTATCTCTCGGAGTTCTGGATGAGTGTTTACCCACTTAGCCGATTGCGGTTCATTCCAATTATATTCAAGTTGTGGATTGTATATATTGGAAGAAAAAAACTTAGATTTTTCGTTTGCGAGATTAACTGGGGTTATATACTTGATGAAATTCATTTTTGAGATTTACTTAAAATATTATGTAGGATGAGAGTATTTTTGAAATATATTGACTGAATAAGCATATCAAAGATTATATCTTCAATCTTGATAAATACTTATTTATAATGGTTTTTGGAGCTAAAAAAAATCTAGGTTTTATTATTCAAAGCCAAGAACTCTTAAAAGACGTGTTGTCGAACTATTTGTTGTTCCGTCAATATTAATTTGATGTAGTTCTACGCCAGCCTCCTCAGCTTGTTTCTTTTTAAGATCAATATTAGAATCAAAATTTGTAGTAACAGCAATGAGATTTGGATTTAATTCTCTGTATCTTCGAATGAAGATTTCTCTGCTTTCTAAATCAGAATATAAAGGTGAGTTGTCGAATCCAAAAACAAAGTCTGGAGATTGTAGTTGTGACAAAAATTCTAAACGAGTATCTAAAGAATTAAATGGTCTACCATTACCTTTATTTTTTTGAACACATAAATCATTTTCAACACCAACAAAAAGTAAATCACCGGTTAACTTAGCTCTTCTTAGATATTCCAAATGACCGACATGAACCAAGTCAAAAACGCCTTGAGCTAAAGTTACACTCAAACCTCTTGTTCTAGTTTCTTTAATTATTCCAATAGCATGGCTGTAACTTACTATTTTATTTTCAAAACCTCCAAGGTCAGGTCTGTGGAATTGTTCACTAGTCATAAGCTTGCAATAAGGATTCTGATTATTTATCAAGTTTATTGGTTACTTACAGTATTAGACTTAATTCTAATTACCGGTATAAAAATTTCCAGGTAAACCTCTAATAACGAAAAACCTGATTAGAATCAGGCTAAAAGTTGATTACATGCTTAGTTATAAAATAGTCCGAGTTTGAGCGGGTAGGGAGAATCGAACTCCCACCGAAAGATTGGAAATCTCTCGTTCTACCATTAAACTATACCCGCATTAGGCGTAATTATATACCAAATAGACTTGATTTTGTCGAGAATATTGGACATTGTATATATAGATGGATGATTTAGAAAAAGTCAAAACAGGATTAACTGTCAAGCAAGATAAAATTTGGAGATTTATAACCCAGTACACCCAAATGAACGGCCGTTCTCCTACGCTTGAAGAAATAGCTGACGCTGTTGATCTGCGGGCGGTCTCAACGGTGCATAAACATTTGGATAATCTACGTAAATTAGGCTTGATAAGCAAAATTCCCCATGGTAAACGCGCTATTTTGATAAAAGGAGTACCAAAAACTGGGATCAAAATTGAAAATTACAAATCATACAAAATTTTTTATGGGAATAAGGCCACAAGAATTGATGCTAATTTCCCTATTATGGAAAATTTAAAGCAGCCGATTATGGGATTAGAAGTTGGTGATAATGCATATGAAAAAAATCACATTAAACAAGGTGATTGGTTAATTGTGCACGAAACCCAAAAAATTACTTGGGATTGCCTAATGGCAATTGAACTGATAAATGGTGTTATTTTGATACGTAGAGCTATTAATTCAAATGGCAAAACTGTGTTTGAATCCTTGGATTCAGTCAATCAAATTGAACCTGTTAATACAAAAATCTTAGGTAAAGTATTGCGATTAATTCGTATATATTGATGTTATACTCATGTGAAGATTGATATGCCCTACACTCCTAAATTCTCCATTACTACTCAAATCCTTAATGACATTGTAGAGATCACAGAAGCAAAGACAATTGTAGAGAGATCACGTGTTTTGCCAGAAAGGCAAGCAATTTTACGCCAGCGGGCTGCAGTGCGTATGGCCCATACTTCTACCAAAATCGAAGGCAATAAATTGGCTGAGTACGAAGTGGAGAAAGTCTTAGCCGGTGAAGATGTTAATGCTGACCAACAGTCAATTGACGAGGTGGCTAATTATCACAAAGCTTTGGGATTTTTGGATACAATCGGGATCAAAGACCGTTTTGATCTGAATGATATTTTGAATATTCACAAGTTAGTCATGCGCAATCTAGTTCCAGATGGAAAAAGAGGACGATTACGACCAAATCAAATTTTTGTAGTTACACCGCTTAAAGATTATGATGAGGTAAATTATATTGGGCCACAGGCCGGTGAAATAGAAAGATTAATAAATGAATTATTAGAATGGGTATACGGCGATGCAGTAGAAACCAAAACACATCCGGTAATTGTAAGTGGGATATTGCATTTTTTATTTGAGTCAATTCATCCTTTTACCGATGGAAATGGCAGAGTTGGCCGATTATTAATCTTGTTATATTTGATGCAAACAGGCTGGGATTTCCGCAAGCTAATTACTTTGGAAAATTATTTTTCTCAACATAGAGCCGAATATATAAAAGAATTAGAAAAAACCGGTGAGACATTTGAATTGCATAAAGAAGCTGATTTGACTGGATGGTTGGAGTTTTTTTGTAAGGCGTTTTTGCAAGAAGCGACAAAAGTGAAAGATCAGATTCTGCCGATTACACTTGCCGCCGATGAAAATGGACCACAAGTTTATTTGGATAAAGACCAATTGAAGATACTGGATTTCTTAGCAACTATGGGTCAAATTACTTCTCAAGATGTAGCTGATATTTTGTCGATACCCAAACGAACGGCCCAATCAAAAATCAAAGAATTAGTTGAATCCAAAGTTATTTGGCCACAAGGCAAAGGACCATCAACATATTATACTTTGAAACATATTGATTA
Organism: uncultured Gammaproteobacteria bacterium; assembly: GCA_964444295.1. Taxonomy (GTDB): domain Bacteria; phylum Patescibacteriota; class Microgenomatia; order CAYXHB01; family CAYXHB01; genus CAYXHB01. Next base: position 3,740 of record CAYUGO010000055.1, read on the forward strand.
ATATGGATTTCCCTCCTGTATTGACTATAAATGAAACAGATTTGCCTCAGGCCGAAAGTCTATGGAAGAAAATTAAATTTGATCTAACTCAAGGATTTAAAGTGGTTAATCTTAAGCCCCATGTCAATCACATTGTTCGTAGTTATGCAGTGCATCCAGCTCTCGGCTGGCAGTTCCTGCTGATTGCCTCAGCCAATGACACAATGCCACCAGTTTTTTCGGTAGAGCTACATATTTATCCACAAGGGTCAATCACTTGGAAGTTGAACCTAAAATATCAGCCTTTGCGAGAGCCCCATTGGGTATATGATTGGAAAGCACTAAAAAACATGTGTGAAACTGATGAAGAAGTAAGTATGAATAAACAAAGTGAAATTATAAACGCGTACTTATTGTCAGCTTTTGACCGTGAAACGACGAGAAATGCTTATAATCGAGTTGGATACACAGATCAAAAAGCAAAATGGATGGTAGAAGAAAATTTGGGATGACTTTTGGTGGGAAGATGTGTAATAATACAAACCTAGACTTATGGCAAATACATTAGCTCGACAAGACAACGGCCAGTTTCAAATTACTTTTAGTATTCCCCAATCTGAAATAAAATCAGGGTACAAAACTGCGCTTGAACATTTGAGTAAAGATGTTGAGGTGCAGGGTTTCCGTAAAGGCAAAGCACCTTTGGATAAAGTTGAGCAGAAGTTAGACAAAAATGATATTTATGAGCACATGATTCGAGATATGTTGCCGGTACTTTGGAATGAAGCCGTGGCTGAGCATAAGCTCAAGCCAATTTTGACTCCAAGTGTCAGAATTGTTAGCTCACCTGAGGATGGCGATTGGCAGTTCGAGGCTGTATCATGCGAAATGCCCAAGATTGAAGTTGAGAAAGGACTTGAAAAAGTTAAAGGATTATTGAAGAAAGATGGCATCTGGACTCCAGGCAAAGATACTGACGAAAAACCCAAGGAGCCAACTGAAGATGAAAAACTAGCTAAGATATTTGATGTTTTGGTTGAGGAGGTCAAGATTGATTTGCCCGAGATTTTGCTCAAACAAGAAGCCGATAGGCAGTTATCTGAGTTGATAGACCAAATTCAAAAACTAGGATTAACACTCGAACAGTACTTGTCCTCTACTGGTAAAAAAGTTGATGATCTGCGGGCGGATTATGCCAAAAGAGCTGCTGATCAGTTGAAGATTGAATTTGTTCTTGCTGAAGTTAGCAAAGTTGCCAAAATTGAAGTAAAAAAAGAAGAAATTGATCAGTTAATTGAGTCAACAACTGATCCTAAATTGAAAGAATCTTTACAGTCTCCTGAGTCAAGACGCCACATTGAATTGAGTTTGATTAAACGAAAGACTGTCGAACATTTGTTGGAGTTAGCTAAGTAGATTTTTGGGCGAGGTGAAATAAAGATAATTGATTTTTGAATGATTTTAGAGTAGACTGTGACTACTTATAGGATATGAGTCAAGTACAAAATAACTCAAATAAAGCGATTGCCAAAACTAACGATAACACTACAGAATCGCTTAATGTTGCCTCTAGTGTAAATGAGGTTAGCGAAATTGTTAGAGATGTGGGTGCTACTGTTGCCAAGGAAATAGTAGCTACTCTTCCGAATATGTTGAGGTCTCTGTTGGGTCAACCTTTGCCGATGGATTACGATCCAAAAAAATCAGGCGAAAGGCAGGCAGAAGAAGTGTATTGGAAAAATCGCTACATGATGAGTGAAGCAGCTATGCAACAGGAAAAATCTCGAACAATTGAAAAGCAACAAGCCCAGATAGCCCGTGTAGATCAAATAAGAGAGTATATGAAAACAGTTTTGACTCCAAGTGTTGCTACGTTTGCTAAAGAAATCGATAATACGTTATTAACTGCAAAAGCGACTGCTGATATTTATACTGAGCATTTTTTGATGGAAATGTTATCAATGCTACTTAAGATTAATAAAAAAATATCCAAAGCTTCTATGTGGATGGCAAGTGCTAGAGCGCGAAGTAGCAAGAAGGGACCGTTCTTCATGACTGGCAAAAACATGCAGGTTGATTCGTATATGAGTGGTGAGAGGGCTGTGTCTTTTGGTGGATAAAAAAGGGTGATCGTGTCTTATAAACAGAAATTCTATTACTCGGATTTTGACGGGGGAAGTAATCTATGTAGAACTTGATTGAAAAGTCGATCGCCTTTGCCTGGATGTATTTCCCATTTTCCATTCTCAGTTGTATTTATCCTAGAATATCCTTGTGCACAAGTTATGGCACCCATATGCTGAATCTCAGTTGCTGCTTGCCAAGATGATTGACTTAGATTTTCTTCCCGATATAACGACGTTAGAGTCACTGGGACATCATTAAGTTTGGCTTCAAAAGGACAGCTATCTGCACCTGAGCAAACTATAAAATTACCAACAGTACTTCCGCCAACTGATCGACGAGAAACAGCTAACTTAGCCCTACACTCTTTATTCATGGTTTGATGTTATATCTAACTTGCAATATTGGCAAATAGATGTCATCTTAATGAAATGTCTGAAGGTAGGATGCTAAAAGAATTAAAGTTCGCAGAGATATCATCTTCGATTCCTTATCACCCTTTATTTACGGGGAATGCAAGCGAAATACAACACTGCTCTACTCAAGGTGATTTGGCAGTATTCATAGATGAAGATACGGTGGAACGTGAGTGTGCCCCCATAATTGGAATTACCATGGCTCGTGTAGACGATCGGTTCGTGGTTCGCAAACGCTATAGTGATGAAGTTCATAAAGCTGGTGGTCGGGCTGTATTTGTACCTCATGTTGACCCTGAATTGGCAGATAATTATTTGGAGAACTTGGATGCGGTTATCTTATCTGGAGGCGGTGATTTGCATCCTGATCATTGGGGAGCAAAGCTCACTCAAGCTGGAGAACGCAACCAAACAATTGATAAGACTAGGGATAAATTTGAATTGCAATTAACTAAAATGGCAATAGAGCGAGAAATCCCTATTTTGGGGATCTGTCGTGGTATGCAAATAATCAACGTCGTGCAAGGGGGAACTCTGTTGCAAGGATTGCCTTCTTGGAGAACTCATATGCCGGATACTAATGATTATGCCGGAATGACAAAAAATCTACATCCTGTTTTAGTCAGAACCAGAACTCGCATTAGTTCGATGGCAAATGAATCCCTTAATCGAGTAAATAGCGGTCATCATATGGCAGTTTATGAATTGGGTAATGGATTAAGAATCGGAGCGATTGCATATGATCGAACAATTGAAGCGATTGAAGGAAATGATGAAGATAATTATTTAATAGGTGTTCAATGGCATCCTGAGGCAATGGTCGGGAATAAAATTGCAAAAAATTTGTTTGGGAGTTTGGTTGAAAATGCCCAAAAATATAGAACCCGTTAGGCCTAGAGTATGTTTGCAAAAACAAGGTAAAATATATAAAATATACGTATCGAAGTTGTAATCCGTCTTTCAATTTCTGAAAGGAACAGATCATGGCAGTCGATATTAATAATTCAACTTGGCCGATCGATGCGTCTACTCGTAAAAATAGTCCGACACAGGAGGAGCTTGAAGATCTGACTGTAATCAACGGATCGGAAACACTCTACGAGTTCATTCCTTGCTTGCGTCAGCCAGGAACAATCTGCACCACAGGACGCCTCGAATGCAGGTCAAATTCAGACGCATGCCCGCGCCGAGTAAATGGATCTAGCGGCTGGTGAAATATGCCGAGGGATGTGGAATTTAATTCCCACTCCCTCGTCTTTCTTTTGAATAAATATCATTCTTGACTGTAATTTATTGACTGGTATAATAAGAATACTTGGTGGCTATAGCTCAGTT
>CAYUGO010000056.1:0-7580 GCA_964444295.1 uncultured Gammaproteobacteria bacterium
TTAAAATATATTAAATCTTCTGATTGGAAATTTTTCGGGATTTCATCAATCTGTATAACATTAACAGTACTTTCACATCTTGAAGCGATATTATTTGTAGCAATATCCTTGTTTTTTATATGTTTTTTTCAATATAGCAAGTTCATAAATGCTAAAAAAATTGGGGGGTTGTTTCTTGTTTTTGTTATAGCTGCAGGGTTGTCTTATTGGTGGTGGGGAAGTGTTATCCATTATCATGGGATTGAAGTTTTTAGAAATGCATTCGCCTCCGGAGGTTCCTACTTAATGGGTTTATTTTTATTGTGTACTTTTGACTGGACTCTCGAAGAATTTTTGCCACTCGCTACAATTATGGGTATTTTAGGTTTAGTCACACCAGGCTTTCGTAAATACCCAATTTGGATATTATTATTAATACTCTTTAATTCTAGGAGCGCATTTCGTTTTATAACTATTCCTGTAGCACTTTCAGGGAGTGGATTCTTAAATAATTGGAAAATAAAAAAGCAGTTTTATGTATTTCTGCTTATGATTGTAGCTATAATAATTAACTCTGTATATCCTTACTATAAATCAACTGCCCCTATAAAATCACTCACGCAAGAAGAATTAATAAGCATGATGTGGATTAAAAAGAATACTCCTTCTAACTCAAACTGGTTAGTTATAACTGATCAATATGTTACACGAAATTGGGCATTTGATTACTACTCTGAGTGGTTTCCTGCAATTGCCGAAAGACATAGTGTTATGACTCGTCAGGGATATGAATGGAAAAATAAAAATATACTTGCTCTAAAAGAATGGCCTGAAATATCGTATTGGGAAAATTGTATAAAATTTGATTCCTGTATTAACAAATGGATAAAAAATTATATAAAACAAGTTGATTATATTGTTGTCGTGAAAACTTCGGGGCAGCAAAGTATATTTTTTGATCAAATACTTGCACAAAATGATATGTTTATTACAGTATACAGTAGCAAAAGTACCAATATATATATGATAATTAAAAATTGAATGATGAATTTTGTTATTAAGGAATTAGCTGTATGGATAATGCTTATATCTTCAATTGCTATGATAAATTTATTTGTTATAGTATTAATTGTAATTTATGATGGTGTTAAGCAGTTATTTAAAAATTCAAAATCAATTAAATTGTCAAAGCCATGTCCTGCAATTAGTATTATTATTCCAACTTATAATGAAGAGGGCAGTATTTCTTCCTGCCTAGACTCTCTCGTAAATTCAGATTATCCAAAAATTCAAATTGTCGTGGCCGATGATAGGTCGAGTGATAGTACAATTGATATTGTCAAGAATTACCAAAAAATTTACTCTAATATTGTGCTTTATCGAGGGAAAAAACACCTCGGTAAATCATTAGTACTTAATGCAGTGACAGATAGTATTCCAAATGAATATATCTTTTTTGTCGACGCGGATGTTACCCTTACAAAAGAATTTTTTACTAATTCAATGTTAGAATTTGTAAATTCTAAATCTGATTATATCGTACCAAATATATATATACGAAATCCTTCTAATGTTATGCAAGCGTTCCAATATATTGAATTTGCATATCTTAATTTGTTAAGAATGGCTTCTGTAAGATTGTTTGAAGTGCCTTTTTATTTTAATGGATGTGCTTTTGGAATAAAAAAATCAGTATTAAAAAAAGTAGGAGGGTTCGCGCTCTGACACTTACAGAAGATATTGAACTTATGGTAAATCTTTATCCTGAATTCAAGGCAAGTTATGCTAACAATGCTATAGCAAATGTTAAACCTCTTAATTCTATAAAAAAAATAGCTTTCCAGCGAGCTAGGTGGAACTTTGGAGGATTAATTATCGTATTAAATCACAGTTTTATTAAGGGAAAGTTGCCTTTAAATTATTATTTTTTTAATGTAATTCTCTGGCATTTATTGTCGATATCTTTTCTCCCTCTTTTTGTATATTTTCTATATATAAATTTAACTGCATTTCAAAGTGTTTTATTTTTCCTGATTAATTCTTTAACAATTATAGGGGTTGTATCATCACTATATTTAAATCCATTTGGAATTACAGGTGTTTTACTTGTTGGTTTATTGTTTTATTCAATATTGCGTTCTAAATATTATACAAATAATTACTTGTATATGTCCTTTTTATTATATTTTGGCTATTTACTTTTTATGCAGTTTTCAACCGTTCTGGGAGTAATTAAATATATGTTTGTAAAAAAGAAGATATTTATTAATTAATTATTGCGTCGCTACGGGGATTCGAACCCCGGTTATATGGATGAGAACCATACGTCCTAACCACTAGACGATAGCGACAATATGTCATATTTTAACAAATAAATAGAGATAAGTACTTAGTTTTCGGAAATATTAATTACAGAGCCTTAGAGTTGGGAACTGAAACACCAAAAAAGCCTTGGATAAGAAAATATATCAAGGCTTTATTGGTGGAATACTTTTATCGCTTTACGGTTAAGAAAGTTCCAGGATTAAGCTCGCTTGAAGCTGAAGCTACAATCCTATTGTTGGCATCGTGGAAGATGACATATCCAGTATCTGCGTCTGTACCATTGGTTGGGTCACGGGGAATTTCTGGAATATATGTTGGGACTAATTCTTGACTTAAATCAACACCGCTTGTTCCAAGAGCGGTAGGTGAAGCAAGAATATCAGTAGGTAACAAACCATCATTCTCAACTGTATATTGATATACAGCATTGACGACTTGATAAATATCATTTCTTCGTTGTGTATCACGGGCGTTTGCAAATTGTCGAAGTGGGTTAACCGCCACCAAAACTACGGCTGCAAGTATGGCAATGATACCAATTACCACCATCAACTCGATGAGAGTAAAACCACGTTGTTTGTTTTGTATTTGTTTCATGGGCAGTTAGTCACCTCCCTTCAATAAATCGCGTCTGCCAAAAAACAATGTTACTGGTCTTGGGCAGACTCACTTGATTCAAGCGTAACAGAGCTACTTGTGGCTGTCAAACGAATTGATTGAACAAAATCAACAGCAGATTCAACTTCTGATGCATTTAATTCGTATGTTTGCTCGGGGTCAACTTGCTTGGGCGATGTATTGTTAATTTGTTTTTTCATTAAGAAAACAATAAGGACACCTACAATTATCCATAGCATAATTGTTATATAAATGGTGAGGTTATTTTTGAGTTGCTTGTACATATAGTTTGGCTTTAATAATCGCTTTGACTTGAGCCTCAGGCTCTGCTCTAATCGCTAAATCCACATCCTGGGCTGCAAAAACAATACCTCCTGCAGTCATGTCATCGAGTAACTTGCTAATATCTTCTACTTTAGCAGCTGTTAAAGTAATAGTTACAGACAAATAGGGAAATTTATCATTGGCGTTAGTGATCGGAGCATTGTTATCAAACCGTAGCTGAGACTCAGGGAATGTGCTTAGGCGGTTGTTGATCATGTTAACAATCTGGGGAATCTGATCTTCAGGAGGAAATGCCTGGTCGATTATTACGAATTTATCTTTGTATTTGGACTGTAATTGAGTAATTTGGTTACTGCTGGATTGCTGTTGAAGTAATTTGATGCCCGCTGCTTGTCTTTTGATTACTTCTCCAGTTAGTTGATAAAAACCAAGTATTTGACCCACTAGGAGAAGAAGTAGCATTACGCTTATTAATAAACTTAAGTTTTGGGATGACTGTTGAGGTTTGGGTTTAGCAGTAGAAACAACTGATGGGACAGTTGATGGTTGATCCTTGATATCTTTAGTCGATAGATCTGGATTAGTAATGGGTTCTTTGGATTGGTTTGGGATGGGTTTGGGGTTTGGGGTCATGATTTGGGATTGGTAGAAATAATTTTAACGGTAATAGTGAAAGGAATGGGTTCTCGTTTTTCATATACAGACAAAGGGAGTTTGACAGGTTCGAAAATTCCGGTTTTATCTAGAGATTCTTTAAAACTCAAAATATCAGATTGGGTTGGAGAAACGCCAACGACAATCAATGACTCGGTGGCAAGCACAAAATGAATATTACTAAGAGTTATAGCTGAAGGGACATTGGTGGATAGTGTTTGAATTGATTCATAAGCACTACGCCTGTCTTTGAGATTATCAGTGATTAAATTAATTTGTGACTGGGATTTAGTGAAATTATCTAATTGAAGTTGAAAATCAGAAGTGGGTGGGGCGACAGGACTAGATTTGCTATATGACTGCCATGATAAGAATACAAAGTATGCAGTAAGGGCATTAAGCAGAAGTAGACAGATGGCGGTGATGGAAAAAATGCGCTTGCGTCCACTGCTAGCACTTACTTGGGCATAATCAACCTGATACTGGGTAGGAACTAGGTTAATGGTTTGTCTGTCAACTGGTGGAGCGACAGGTTTATTGGCAATCGTGTCAATGATTAATGTTTCGGGACTGGGTAAAATATTTATCTTCAAATTTGTTTGGAGATCCGTACTAACTTGTTGAGATTGCGCTCCAGATATGTATATGCTGGAGATTTCTACATTGTGTTTTTGAGAACAATAGTTAATCATCTGGGATACAACTCTAGGTACGTCTTGTGGATTAGGCACGACTGACACCAAGTCAATTGTGTTTTTTTCAAGTCCAATCATTACTGTAGTTTCAGATTCTGCGTCGATAAAAAGCCCCGGCAAAGATTGATTAGCCGCGATACGAGACAAAACCATACTAGGGGTATCAATATCAACAACCTTGACTCCGTAATTTCGCAAAATATCGACGTATTTTTCGATTAAATCTTTGGGTGCAGCGACGACTTGAACGGTGATCGAAGACCCATTTTCTTTAAGAATTTGCCAATCAATAATCATCTGATCAGCCGGACGAGGCAGGTAGTTTTGAACTTGCCAAATGACTGTCTCGTGCATCTCTTGGATAGGAAGATTTATTTCAACTATTTTGGTGAAAACACTTGATTCAGGAATGCACAGAGTAACTCCTTGTCCTGGATTCCAACCGGCAAGGATTTGTTTAAGGACAGGATCGGTTTCTAGATTTGAGATGTTACTAATTGACTCAGGAGAAAGCGGTTGTTGTTTATAGGATTTTTTGGACAAAGCCTTAACGTAAATCTGCGTATTGGTAAACCTAATAGCTTGTTTACTAATATAAAATTTCGGTGATTCGTTTGATGGTTTGGTGTTGTTAGTCATTTTGATTAGCCTCCTTGTTGTTCTAGTCCGCCAACTAAACTATATATGGGTCCAATAATAGCCACAACCATGATGCCGACTGCGACACCAACCATAAGGAGTAAAATCGGCTCAATGATGTTGGCAAAATTATTAAGAATGTCCTCTACTTCATTGTCATAGTAATTGGCAGAGTCTTTGAGCATCTTTTCGATAGAACCCGTTCTTTCTCCCGCAGCTACTAATCTAACTGTGATTTGGGGAAAGAGTTTGGGGTAGGTACGCATTAAATCGGCTAAAGAAACGCCTTTTTGTAGTTCTAGATGAAATGGAGCAACGGCTTTTTGATATTCAGTTTGATTCAATGAAGTTGTGACTATTTGCATGGCTTGATTAATAGGAACTCCACTTGATAATAATGTGCTTAGAATTCTACAAAAACGAGCCAAATCAAGATAATTAAGTAAGCGTCTAACCGCAGGGATTAGTTTGACAATTCTTAGTGTGACTTTTTTACCTATGGATGTGCCCATGAAAATAACAAGTCCAACTAAAGAAGCCAACATTAAAGGCAATACGATAATGATATTGTCACTAAAAAAGAGTCCCATCTGAAGTACAATTCGGGTATAGAAAGGCAGACTTACTTTGAGTGAAAGAAACACTGGGGCCATACGCGGTAAAACAAAGAAAATTAGGAGCATCCCTACGCCCAACATAGCGACTAAAATTATGATGGGGTACATTAACGCACTTTTGACTTTTTGGCGGAGTTTGTATTCGTCATAAAGGAAATCGGCCAGATACTCTAGGGAAGTATTAAGAGTCCCGGACATCTCCCCTGCTTTGATTAATGCAATAATAATGGGGTCAAAAATCTTAGGGTATTGCTCAAAGGCTGAGGATAAATTTTTGCCTTGCTGAAGCAAAGTATAAGTACTTGAAAGAATTTCTTTAAGTTTGGCGTTGGTAGTGTCATGCGCAAAAACATCCACAGATTCAGGCAGCGATAATCCGGCACTTAACATGGTTGCGAGGTATTTGCATAGATTGGCCTTTTCGATCAAAGGAACGTTGTTATTCCACTTTTTTTTCTTGTCAGCTTTGAGTTTTTTGACCCAAACAATTTTGAGTCCTTGTCCTTGAAGTTCTTGTTTGACACTACCACTATCAGTACCATTTAGAGTATCTTGAAGGATTAATCCTTGTGGTGTGGTGGCTCGATATTCAAAAGTAGGCATATTTTGATCATATTTAGTCTTGCTCTTTAACTGCTCGCAAAACTTCTTCGACTGTGGTCAACCCCGCTGTGACTTTGTCTAATCCATCTTCGATCATAGTCGACATGCCTTGCTTCTGAGCTTCAGCTAAAATTGAATCAGCTGAAACATTATCAGTAATCAATCGCCTGAGGTTTGAATCTATTTCTAAAACTTCATAGACGCTAATTCGGCCACGGAAACCTGTGTTTCCACATTCATGACAACCACGACTACGGAATGTTGTAACTTTTTTGATCTGCGGACGGTATTTATTGAATACCTCAACAGCTGTTGGGTCATTACTAATTCGATAAATGCATGAAGGACAGAGTCTACGAACAAGCCTTTGAGCCATAACTACGTTAAGCGTAGATGCAAGTAAAAATGATTCTATGCCCATATCAATCAATCGAGGAATGGCCCCGACTGCGCTATTGGTATGAAGTGTTGAAAGGACTAAGTGACCAGTCAGTGATGCATGGATACCCATTTCGGCCGTCTCAGTGTCACGAATTTCGCCAACCATGATGATATTGGGATCATGGCGCAGTAATGCACGTAGACCGGCTGCAAAAGTGAGGCCCGTGGCTGGAGTGACTTGGATTTGGTTTACTCTATGTATTCCGTATTCAATCGGATCTTCTACGGTACAGATATTAACCGCTGTTGTGTTAAGCATATTAAGAACACTGTAAAGGGTGGTCGTTTTCCCTGATCCAGTGGGACCTGTAACTAGCAACATGCCGTGAGGTCTCGTGATGTTTTTGCGGATGATTTCGAGAGCTTTGCCGCTCATACCGAGTTCTGCAAGACTTAGTGGCCGGGCAGATTCAAACAGCATCCGCATGACGATATTTTCTCCGTAAAATGAAGGAATTATAGAAACACGCAGAGCAATTGATTGATCTGCGTAAGAAAATTTGAACCGACCATCTTGGGGAACACGATGTTCGTCGATTTTGAGCTGGCTTAAAATTTTGATACGAGCGACAACTGCAGGCTGAATTTGCTTGGGAAGAGCAACGATGTCACGCAGGTTCCCGTCTATTCTAAAACGGATGAGGAGTGCATTATTAAGAGTTTCGAGGTGGATATCGGAGGCTCTCTCGGCAATAGCGTATTCAAGAATCGTATCTAGGATTTT
>CAYUGO010000057.1:0-7222 GCA_964444295.1 uncultured Gammaproteobacteria bacterium
GAATGAGGATGTTGGACGGTTAGAAAACATACAAGAACTTAGGTCAGTAGCTGCAAAGTTTGAAGATCTGGGGGGTTTTTTGGAAAATGTGGCTCTGGTCGAACAAGAATCTACTCGGGATATAAATCAAAGTAGTGAAAAAATAACTCTAATGACACTCCATGCAGCAAAAGGATTGGAGTTTCCGGTCGTTTTTATGGTAGGTATGGAAGAAGGATTGTTTCCGCATAGTAGAAGTTTGAGTGATCCTGATCAGATGGAAGAAGAAAGACGACTATGCTATGTAGGCATAACTCGAGCGAGAGAAGAACTATATTTGACCTATGCTAATCAAAGGTATTATTTTGGGAGAAGAGAGAATTTTATTCCAAGCAGATTTTTGGGGGAAATTCCGAATGAATTAATTGCTAAGGTTAAAGACACGTTATTAGGTGAAAAAGATGATAATAGTTGGGGTTATAAACTAGCTGAATTAGACGACTTGCCATTTGCTGGTGTAAAATCTTCGGATGACTGGTTCTGATATACAGGACCTCCTGCGGGAACGTTTTGTATATTTTGTATTTTTATGTTTGTTATTTAGTGGTTTCTTAATTGTAAACGTAAACCGTTGGAGTCCTCGAGAAGTTGAGGCCTTAACAATTAAAAATAATTTTGATGTTAGTGTAAAAACCGTAAGTAGTTTTACATCTAAAATTATTGAAGAGAATGAAGTGATTCCTTATGAGACTGAATACGTAATGGATGATAGTAAAGATAAATGTAGTGAGGACCTGGAAATTGAAAAAGGGAAGAACGGAACATTAACTAAGATGATTGAAATAACTTATTATCAAGGCGAAGAATTCGATAAAAGGCAAATTGATAAGAAAATTATTTCACCTATTTCACGAAAAATGGCAAAAGGAACAAAAACTGTATATAAAAATCTAGTAACAGCAAATGGAGAAATTAGTTACAGCTGTAAGCTGGGCGTGTTTAGAGCATCTGCCTATGATAGTAATTGTAAGGGGTGCAGTGAAACAACCGCCACTGGATTAAAAGCCGGATTTGGAGTGGTGGCTGTGGATCCAAAAGTAATACCTTTGGGTACGAAGTTATATATAACAGGGTATGGCAGTGCTGTCGCAGGAGACACTGGAGGGGCAATAAAAGGGGAAAAAATTGATTTGGGATTTGATAAGATAGATAAGAGCTGGGGAACAAGAAATGTGGAAGTTTATGTTTTGTAATAATTAAAATATGATAGTCAGAAATATTCTTCCAAATGAAAAAGAAAAGTACAATAAAATTGTGACGCACCCTGTCCAGAGTTGGGAGTGGGGAGAATTTCGGATACGAGGTGGGGTTGAAGTTGTAAGACTGGGCCTTTTTAATGGAAGTGAATTGAAAGAAGCAGTTAGCGCGACTTTACATGAAATTCCCAATTACTTACCAATTATTGGTGGATATAAAGTACTTTATATGCCTAGGTGCTTAAAGCCAAGTAAAGAAATGGTTGAGGGAATTAAGAAAATGGCAATAGAAAATAAAGTAATTTTTGCAAAAATTGAACCTAATATTTTTTATGAGATGGGTAGCGAAAATGAAAACTTGAGAAATGAAATTAATAACTGGATGGACAATGATCGATTTGTTGATGGCGATGCTTCATTTGCACCATATAGTGCAGTAATCAACCTAGACTTAAGCAACGAACAATTGTTAGCAAATATGAAACAAAAAACTCGATATAATATCAAATTGGCATTGAAAAAAGGAGTTGAAGTTATAGAAGATAATTCGGCGACAGCGTTCGAAAGATATATTGAATTAACAAATGAAACTACCCAAAGGCAGCAGTTTTATGCACATAGTGAGAATTATCATAAATTAATGTGGCAAGTTCTTCATGAGTCTGGTATCGCTAAAATACTAACAGCACGATATAAAGATGAAATAATCACAACTTGGGTGTTGTTTGTCTGGCATGATACTCTTTATTATCCATATGGAGCATCTTCGAGAGAACACCAGGATGTTATGGCAAATAATCTGGTGTTGTGGAAGTCGATTCAATTAGGGAAAGAATTAGGATTAAGGAAATTTGATCTATGGGGAACTCTGGGACCAGATGCAAACGTAAATGATAGCTGGTATGGGTTCCATAAATTTAAATTTGGGTTTGGACCAAGGGCTATTGAGTATCTTAAAAGTAAAGACTTTGTCATAGATCCAATACGATATAGATTGTTTAATGAAGTAAACCGTATCCGGAAAATTATGCTATATACCAAAGCGAAGATAAGATCTTTCTATTAGTTTTTTTGTTTTGATACTACGGTTAGGAGTAGATTGATATGTTTATTGGTAGCAAGTTCAAGTTCTTGGCGAACTGCTTGACCAATTTTTTTGACCATTTGGCCTTTGCTACCAATTAGCATTGGTTTATATCTTTCTTGTGTCACATGAATATGCGCTTTGATCGTCATTGAATTTTGGCTGTCGTTCTCCTTTACGCTAGTGACAATTACATGAGTTTGATATGGAACTTCTTCATCTGTATATAAATATATTTTTTCTTTGATAATTTCTGCTAAGTACTCCTTGCTATCATGAGACAATATCGGAACGGGCATTGAATCTACCGTTGTATTACGTTGACCATAGTTTAATAAATCAAATAAGATGTTCTTCAGACTCTCAAGATGAGTGGTGTTGAGAGCAGATATCTCAATACTGGTTTCTATATCGCTAAGGGTTTTGCTCAGGTAATCATTTAGATATCTGGGCTTACCTAAGTCTATTTTATTAATAACCATGACAATAGGAACTCTACTGGATTGTACTTGGTTCCAAATAAGTTGTTCTTCATGACCATATTCTTTATGTGGATCAATAACATATAAAATTACGTCTGCTGTTTTTATTAAGGACGTGAGATTTTCAGAATGTTTTTGAGTTTGACCTTGATATAAACCCGGAGTATCGAAAAAAAATATTTGCCCTCGTTCGTCTTCATAATAAGACTGAATTACTTGTTGTGTAGTTTGTGGTTTGGGAGAAACAGCAGCGATTTTCTGTCCCACTAGATTATTTATCAGGGTTGATTTGCCAACGTTAGGTCTGCCGACCACTGCAACTGAACCTATTTTTACTTGCGACATGGATGTAGTTTATCACGATTAGAAATTAAGTTTATAAATTATCAAACAAATTCTTGAACTGCTTTTACGATAGATAAAGAGTCTATCTGCGCAAGATTAAGCAACTCTTGAGTTGTGCCACTGTGAGGCATAATGTCGACGGACAAGTGCTTAAACTTGGTGCTAATTGAGTTACTAGCTAATGATGCAGAAACAGCTTCACCAATTCCACCTTGTGCGTAGTGATCTTCAACTACAATTAAATGTCGAGTCTGAGTCGCGGCCCACTTGATAACCTCAATATCGAGAGGTTTAATACTATAAAGGTCTACAACTCTTATTTCGATTCCTTGATTTTTCAAAATATTGTACGCACCTATGGCTTCATGCAAAGTTATCCCAGTGGCAAAAACTGTGACTTGGTCATTGGTAGATTGACGTATAACCTTGGATTGGCCAGGAAAAAATTCTTCGTCAGAATTGTAGATTACTGGTAAATTATTTCGGGTTAAGCGTAAATATGTAATATGGGAAAGATTGTAAGAGTGATTAACCATCCAACGCGCAGATTGTGCATCAGCTGGGTAAAGAACGGTTGAATTACGTAAGCTGCGGAACAAACTTATATCCTCCAATGCCATTTGAGAGGAACCATCGGCGCCAATAGAAATTCCTGCATGTGTGCCAACACAAACCAATGGCAAGCTAGTATACTGAGCCATTCGCAACTGATCTGCAGCTCTGGAATAGAAAGCTCCAAAGGTAGATATAAATGGCTTTTTGCCTCGGCGTGCAAGCCCCATGGCAATTGAAACCATATTTTGTTCAGCTATAAACATTTCAAAAAATCTATTAGGGAAACTTACACCAAATGATTCAGAATAAGTTGAGTTGCTGACCTCCGCATCAAGCACAATTAAATCAGATTTGGAACTTAAATCTAGAAGTCCATCCCCGTAAGCTTGGCGAGGTGATATTGACTGATCAAGTTGATATTGATCTTTGGGAATAATAAGTTTGGATTGCTCAATTATTTCTGGTGTATTTATTGATGACGGCAAAACGGGTGTTTGGGTTATAGTTTTGTCTATTAAACCAAGTAAGTTTATAGCCTTTTCTAGTTGCTCTTGATTTAAAACTTTGCCATGCCATCCTGGTTGGTCTTGGAGGAAATCTATCCCGGCACCTTTATAAGTACGAGCCAGAATAACAGTTGGTTCATTGGCAGAATTAGAAAGGTTATTAAAAGCTTGATTTAATTGATTAAAGTCATGACCATCATCTACTACAGTAGTATTCCATCCAAATGATTGCCAGCGTTCTTGATACTGTGTTATGTCGTGCCCGATCATTGTCTGCCCTCTTTGCCCAAGTCGATTAATATCCACTATGGCAATTAAATTATTAAGTTGATAGAAGGACGCAATTTGCATGGCTTCATAATTTGATCCTTCAGCTAGCTCACTATCGCCCATCAGAACATATGTTTTATAAGGTAGCTTATCCAAATATTTAGCATTGATGGCCATACCAGCACCTACAGATAACCCTTGACCGAGAGAGCCTGTAGGAACTTCTGTATAGGGGAAATTCATCGTGGGATGACCTTCCAAGTTGCTATCCAGTTGGCGCAATTTATAGAAATCTTCTTTAGTAATTTTACCGGCGATTAGATAAAGTGCGTATAGTAATGGAGCAGCGTGACCTTTGGAAAAAATTAATCTGTCATTATTAGGAAATTCTGGTTCATCAAGGTTGGCTCTGAATGTACCATTGAAAAATAAGGTTGTCATTAGTTCTACCGCGGACAAGCAAGAGGTGGGATGCCCAGATCCTGCTTTGGTTGTGGCAGTGAGAATTTCATATCTTAAGCGTTTGGCAATTTTGGTTAATAGCTCATTAGATACAGTCATGTTTTTACTGTAACAAACGTAAGTTTGAAATGCTATTTTTGTGTAGTGAAATCTAATGATTTATTTAGAGCAAATCCGACTAAGAACCAAAATATAATTTGCTCACTGATTGAGGTAATATTGGTTTGGGAGTGGATAATGTAGGTAATGATAGATATTAATGCAATTTGTGACAGATAGTCAGAACGTGAGATAAAAAACTTTTTGACAACTATAACTTGAAGAAATAAAAAAGAAATTAATCCTAGAATTCCAGTCGTCACGGCCATCTCTAACCATTCGCTGTGAGCTTTATCTAGATAAATATCATGATTCCTAGGGACAGGCCAATTTTTGTGCTGAATAAAGGCCTGATCTATGTTTGCCCAGCCCCAACCCAATGGCTGGGTATTAATACTTAATCCCAGAGTGGCAAAAATTCTAGCTCGGCTCTCGGCTTGATATTGGGTTATAGGATTAAAATATATTTTGGTGGTGAAGAAACCCAAAAATAATATGATTAACAATGAAATAGTGATGATATATTTGTTAGGTTTGTATCTGATGCCAAATCCGATTGCAAGAATTACTAATCCTAACAATCCTGCTCGGGATTGAGTGCAAATTATGGCTATTACTGGTAGTAATGCAATTAAAGGTCGAGTATTTTGAGGTAGTTGGAAATACTTAAGAGCATAAATTAGAAATGGGAAAGAAACGATTAGGTATCCTGCTGCAAAATTAGGTTGCCCATGACTGGAAGAAAAACTTAATATAGACAATTTATAGATATCGAAATTATTAATTAGGAAATGAATCACTTGATTGATTGAGATGAGGGAAACTAATAAACACCCGATCCCAATTAAGATAGCTGTAAACTGACTAAGTTTTGGTTTATTAAATATAAAAAAGAAGGGAATTATCAGCAAATGGACTAATGTCATGATTCCGTCATAACGATAATAATTTCCTGCCCAGCTATGGACAACATCTACTCCATTTATCCAGCTTATAATTACAAATACCAGCCAGATAATCAAAGCCGTTATGATTGGGAAATAAATTGAAATCTTGGGCTTGGAGGTAAATAAATATAGAAGTAAAAGTAACAGCAGTATTCTGATTTGATAAATTATCCAAGTAACTTTGATCCATTCTGTCGGATAATTAAACCCAAAAGTATTATTTATGATAGGAGCGCCAATCCAAAGTAAAACCCAAAAAAATATGAATGCATAACGCAAAAATAGAGGGAAAATTGATTTGATCAGATCAAAATAACGATTAAAGGGAATATTATGTAACATTTATTATAGAGAAAGATAATCGAGTATTGATATCATGTAGGTGCGTGATATGATACTTGCAAACGTTGAATCTAACTGACATTAGATGATTTTAAGTTTAACTTATAAACGTTTGAGAGAAGAATTCTTAATTTTGGAATTGTCTCTCCGGGACGCCCGATAAAGCGAAGTAGAGTGAAAAGCTCTGTGAAGGAAAAGTAAGGCAATCCTTACAAATTAGATTCATTAGAGTTTAATCTGATGGTTTTAGATTTTTATTCAGATTAAATATAATTAATTTATGAGAACGCTTGCTATCAAAACTACAGAGTTAGAAAATAAAACAGTTACGCTCAAAGGCTGGGTGAACAGCAAACGTGATCACGGGAAATTAACATTTATTGATTTGCGAGATAGATCTGGAGTCGTGCAGTTAGTGGGCTATCAAAAAATGTCTGAGCTTGGTCTTGAAGATGCAATTGAAGTTGAAGGCATTGTTAAGCAAAGAAATTCTAAATCAATAAATCCTAACCTAAAAACAGGCGAATACGAGGTAGATGTACAGACTTATAAAGTAATTGGTAAATCTAATCCTTTACCATTTGATATGGGAAGTGAAGATTTGAATCTGGAGTTGCCGACGTTGCTTGATCACCGAGCTCTTACCTTGAGACATCCTAAAATCCAAGCAATTTTCAAAGTACAAGAAGTGGTAATTGATTCATTTAGAGAGTTTATGAAACAAAATGAATTTTTTGAGTTTCAAGCACCTGCAATTGTGCCGGCTTGTGCTGAGGGGGGAGCTGAAGTTTTTGAGGTTAAGTATTTTGATCATACTGCTTATTTAACACAAAGTCCCCAGCTATATAAACAAATTGTCATGAGCGCATTTGAGCGAGTTTTTTCGGTTAATAAA
>CAYUGO010000058.1:0-7043 GCA_964444295.1 uncultured Gammaproteobacteria bacterium
TAATTACGTCACATGATGACCATCTAAGTCATTATTAGATACGTTTAAATAATTATCTGTTACAATAAAGTTTGGGGTAAAAATATGGCTTTTTCATTTCTCAAAAATTTACTAGATACAAATAAACGTGACATTGACCGATATACAGCTATGGTTGATCGGATTAATCTGCACACAGAAAAATATCAAAAACTCAAAGAATCTGATTTCCTTAATCAAACTAATCAATTTAAACAACGACTAACCGAAGGTGCAAAATTAGATGATTTACTCCCAGAAGCCTTTGCCCTTGCACGCGAAGCTACATTTAGGGTCTTGGGATTTAGCCATTATGATGTCCAACTTATGGCAGCCATTGCCTTTCATGAGGGCAAAATTGCTGAGCAGAAAACCGGAGAAGGAAAAACGCTCTCAGCAGTTCCGGCATTGTATCTTAATTCATTGGGCGGTAATGGCGCTCATCTCGTAACTGTCAATGATTATCTTGCACGGCGTGATGCTGGATGGAATGGCCCCATATTTCATCTTCTGGGTTTATCAACCGGAGTAGTGATTCATAATGAACAACTCCGGGGGTATATCTACGATCCAGAATATACGGATCCTGAACATGATGATCCACGTTTGATGCACATGAGACCTTGCAGCCGCAAAGAAGCTTATCAGGCTGATATAACCTATGGAACTAACACTGAGTTTGGTTTTGATTACTTGCGTGACAATATGGCCCAAAATGCCAATGATCAAGTACAACGTGGTTACCATTTTGCGATTGTCGATGAGGTCGACTCTATTCTTATCGACGAAGCGCGAACTCCTTTGATTATTTCTGCACCAGATGCAGAACCCACCGAAAAATATCTACAATTTGCCAATCTTGCAAGTAAATTGCAATCTGATACAGATTTTAATATTGATGAAAAACTACGCAGTGTTGCATTAACTGAACATGGCATCAAAAAAATCGAAAAACTCCTCGGAGTTGAAAATCTTTATGAAAAAGACTTTGATACCATTCACCATCTTGAGAACGCCCTCAAGTCTAAAATGTTATTTACACTCGATAGACATTACGTTATTCGCGAAAATCAAATCGTAATCGTTGATGAGTTTACAGGTCGACTTATGCCGGGGCGTCGCTGGTCTGATGGATTACACCAAGCCGTCGAAGCAAAAGAAGGTGTCAAGATCCAGCAAGAATCCAAAACTTTAGCCACGGTATCACTCCAAAATTTCTTCCGCATGTATACCAAGCTTGCCGGCATGACAGGAACAGCTGCTACCGAAGGCGAAGAATTCCGCAAAATTTATAACTTAGAAGTAGTCATTATCCCAACCCACAGACCAGTTGCCAGATTAGATCATCACGATATTATCTATAAAACTACCCGTGCCAAATATACAGCTATTGCCAATTTGGTGCAAACGCTACAAGCTAAAAAACAGCCAGTCTTAATAGGTACAACTTCAATTCAAAAAAATGAAATCATAGCTCAATTACTAACTCGTAAAAAAATACCTCATCAAGTTCTCAATGCTAAGAACCACGAACGTGAAGCAAATATCATAGCCCAAGCTGGTATGCCCGGGGCTATAACCGTAGCCACAAATATCGCAGGACGAGGGGTCGATATAGTCTTAGGCGGAGCCAAACCAAACCCAGTTCCTGAGTCATCGAGTGCAAAAGTAAAACAAGCATACCAAAAAGACCTTGCAGCATGGCAAAAAGCTCATGAGCAAGTTATCGCATCAGGCGGAGTTTACGTTATTGGTACCGAACGACATGAATCTCGAAGAATAGATAATCAGCTGCGAGGAAGGTCAGGACGGCAAGGCGATCCAGGTGCTTCCCAATTTTTCGTTTCCCTTGATGATGAAATAATGCGTATTTTCGGTGGAGAGCAAGTAGCTCGCATGATGACAGCCTTCAATTTGCCGGAGGATCAGCCACTAGATGCCAGACTCGTCTCCAAAGCTATAGAACAAGCCCAAGTCAAAGTCGAAGGCTTCCATTTCGATCAGCGTAAATATTTAGTGGAATATGATGATGTGCTCAATAAACAACGAGAGATTATTTATAAATTACGTCAAAAGACTATTGAAAATTATAATTTCCACGAAGAAATTATCAAAAAATCCAAAAAACAAATAGATCTACTAATTAATCTCTATGCTCCTGATGGTTATGTCTCACAAGAAATCGATAAACTTAGTCAAGAATTCGCCGAAATAGTTCCCATAAGTGATAGCGATCTAAATCAACTTAGAGACGATTTATCTCAGGTTCAAGATGCTCTATCTTTGCAAGATTTACTACACGAAAAAATTAGCAAGGCTTTTGAATCAAAAATGAGTAAATATGGCGACGAAGTCATGCAAGAAATTGAGCGTCATACAATTCGTACTGCCATTGACCAACTATGGGTAGAGCATTTGGATAGTATCGAAAACATTCGCGAAGGGATTGGGCTTCGCAGCTACGCGCAAAAAGATCCACTGGTTGAATATAAACAAGAAGCCTATTCTCAGTTTGAGAATTTGATTAATCAAATTGACTACCAAGTCGTCCGCCGGATATTGCGTGTTCAAGTTCAATTCAGCAATGCAGCCCCAGGGCAAGATCTTCGTTCTTCAGAAATTGATATTTCTCAACTTAACGTTACCAGCCCAATTGAAAAATCCCCCGTCCAACTTCCGACCAAAATCCCTGATCAACTTCCTGAAATTAAAGACACAAAATCATCCACAAAAACTTCAAACAGCGCACTAGACGATTTTGCATCTGCTATGGGAGCCATCAAAGATGAAGTTGGTGCAACCAAAACTACCTCGTCTGCAACTCAAGGCAGAGTTTCCAAAAACATCAGTCGTAACGACCCATGTTGGTGTGGATCAGGTAAGAAGTATAAGAAATGCCATTGGCCAAACTAGACTAAAGTATACATACATTTACAAAGATAATTTCTCCCAACCTCTCTAAATTCAAAATCACATTTCTTGTTATGATGAATAAATGATTAAGAGACACCATCCTCAATTTCCCCGTAAATCATTTCAAATATTTTCATTTGTAATTATTACATTTTTACTATGTCTTCAAGGGATCCAATTTTATCTTTTTTACAAAACTTATACTCAACCTCAAGTCGTAATAGTGCCTCATCACAATGTAGTTGCCGACATTAGAAATAATTATCTCAATCAAATTGCCAAATCACGCATTCAGACCAAGACGGTCATAATTTTATCTCCAGATCATTTCTCCCCGTATAAAAAACAGATTACGTATAGTAATCGTGACTGGAATTTACAATCAGGAACTTTAAAATTTAACTCTCAGGTCGGATCTCTAATTACACGTAACGCCAGCAACAATCCCCAGTTAGTTTATCAAGATCATGGAATTTTTAACCTGCTTTCCCAAATCAAATCAAATTTTCCTGACAGTCAAATTGTACCTTTTTTAATTGGAGATCAAGTTTCCACTCAGCAGCTTGAGAACTTGGTTTCAGATTTTGCTAAATTCTGCAATTCAAATTGCTTAATCATTGCGTCAGTTGATTTTTCTCATTATTTACCACCTTCACTTGCTGATATCCACGATATTTACTCACAAAAAATACTTTCGCAGTTAAATATTCATGATTATTTTAAGTTAGAAGTCGATAGTCCTCAGTCATTATATGTAGCGATGCGGTTTGCTCAAATTAATAAGGCTGACAACTTCCAAATATTTGCTCATACTAACTCCGGTCGAATAGGTAACGATTATGATACCGAATCAACTAGTCACGTACTAGCTTCATATTCAAAAGCTTTCCGAAATACAAAATATAGTTTCCCCCAAACATTTACAATTGCTACCCATCTTGACCGCAATAATTCTGCACAGACAGTGGGAGAGAGATTTTTCTACGGAGTTGATTATATTGATACAAATTTAAATGCATCATATCAACCTCATCCCAAAATCAGAATTTCACCTGCAAATATTTCTAACATTACTTATCAAGATAATCATCTAAACATTAATTTAGGAGCAGACCTAATTGTTAGTGGTTCAATTTCGAATAGCAATAAATCGATGGTTTTTTTACCTATTAATCCTGACACACATTTTTTTCTCCGGTCCGACCAAAAGAAACAAGCATTGCAAGAATTATTTAAAAATACTTATTTAAATATAGATCTAAACACTGGTATAGTTAACTTAGATTAAATATGGAATCACCAATCTCTTCTGACCCCTGGGAACAAGAATCCAAAATTTCTACCCAAAAAGCTCCACAATTAACTGACTCTTTTGTTCCACCAGTAAGTATCCATACTCCTATGTTTAGTAAGAATGTTCTATTTATTTTAATTATTCTATTGATGATCTCAAATGTAATTA
Organism: uncultured Gammaproteobacteria bacterium; assembly: GCA_964444295.1. Taxonomy (GTDB): domain Bacteria; phylum Patescibacteriota; class Microgenomatia; order CAYXHB01; family CAYXHB01; genus CAYXHB01. Next base: position 4,394 of record CAYUGO010000058.1, read on the forward strand.
CACTTGTATTATTTGTAAATCCGAACCTTTTAATTAACAATTCAAACTCGCAAATTGAAAATGAAGATAACCCTGCTATTAGTGATAATTATCCTACAGTCCCGCAAGCACCATCAATTAATCCAGAAGAATATCCTATAAATGATCCAACTCCTACTCCCAAGATAGAGCGTAACCTATCAAATATCACAGTCAATGAAGTCGAGTGGTTAACTACTCGAAAAAAAATTTCTCCACTGCCAATTTTCATAGATCCTCAAATTGCAAAAGCTGATGGTTTTACACTTTCAGAAGCGGAGTTTTATCATATTGCCAGTATGCCCTCAGGTGGACGATTAATCGATGTATTTGTCCCTGTAGAGGGAATGGGTACTTATATTTTTCCTGTTCGGATAATTGAAACTGCTGATCAACAATATATAGTACAGAAATATCATAATAACTGGGAATATGCTAATGACATTCTTCTCCCCAATATTGATTACATAACCAGTACCATTAAAGGTTGGGACATGCCCGAAACTATTAATGCAAACAATATAGTTTTTACCCGCGATCCCTATGGATATGCTGGTGATCTAATTTCAACTCTCCAAAACCCTCAAAAAATTGCTGATACAGATGCAGGTCCCCTATACCAAGATCGCGAAAAAATCTTTGAGCTCAAGGATTTGTATGGTAGACAAATTTTTCTTCAACTCAAAGATAATACAATTGTCCCTTATAGTCTTAAAAACGTACTTTTCTCCGATGACAGGGTAGCAATGATTAACTGGAGTGATGGGCGAGCTTTAGCCGGTTATGAAGCTTTGAGAACTGGTGGTTGTGGAGCCGGAGTTCTGGGAGTACCTGTAATTGTAGATAACTCACCAATTTTATCTGGACTGAATTTAGTTGGCAAAACTCAAACAGGGGATCCTATCTATCAACTTACAGACCCAAATAATGAATTGGTCAAATTTCTTTACAAAGATTCCTATGCTAGCTATAGAGATAATCCTCTAACCATTAATGAATTTGCTACTACCCCCAATCATTTCATCTGGCAGGATAAATTAGGAGATTGGCAATTTTTCATTAACCAAAATTATGCAATTCTCGCTGAATGCGCTAAGCCGGTTATTTATCTTTATCCCCAAACTCAACAATCAGTCTCGGTCAAGGTTGGTGCAAATATTCGCCAGTCCGAACCACTTTATCCCAAATCTGGGTGGCAAGTTATTGCTAATCCTTCCGGCTTATTATCATACCAAGGCCAAACATATCCATATTTATTCTGGGATGGCATTGGACATGGTCTTTACCCCAACCTGTCTAAGCGGGGAACTGTAGTAGAGAAGTCAAATGTCGAAAAAGTCCTTCGTCAGCAATTATCCGCCCAAGGGCTTAATTCACAAGAATCTCAAGATTTCTTAGACTTTTGGTTGCCGTTAATGCCTACAACCCCTTATACACGTCTAACGTGGTTAACTACATCAGAAATGAATGAACTTGCTCCGTTGCAAGTTTCTCCTCAACCTACCACAACAATCAGAGTTTTCCTTGATTACCAAGGGTTAGATAGACCTCAATCATTAACGTCCCAAACCTTTATCTCGCCTGTTCGGAGTGGTTTTGTATTAGTTGAATGGGGAGGTCTCAAAGTCGGCAAATAACTCCAAAAATTCCTTTCTTGCAATTTCAGTTTTCCACTTCTAAATACCACTCATCATCGCTCCAAATATTATCCGAAGTTTTACTCTGACTTAGTTGTTTTTTTCTTAGCTGTTGCCTTGGTATCCTTCTTTTTTGCAGGGGCTTTTTTCTCTACTTTGGGTTTATCTACTTTAGGAGTTTTCGCTTTGACTGATTTTTCTTCAACTTTAACTTTTTCTTCCGATACTGGATTCGATTTCTCATCATTCACTTTTTTTACCTCTGGTTGTAATAACTTAAGAATTTTATCTAATTTATTATTTAATTCTAGGAATTGACCTTTAAATTCAGCCTGACTAGGATTACTTCTCTGTTCTGACATATTTCGTTGACCATCATTGTGAGATCTTGATGCAAAACGACTATCAGATCGTCGATCATCTCGACGGTCATCAGAAGGTTGGTTTTTCCTAAAACAATCACTGCAATAAACAGGTTTACCTTCCGTAGGACGGAAAGGAACTTCACAATTGTTGCCACAGCTATCACAAGTTGCTTTAAACATTTGCCTTGATTCTCCACCAGACCGACCCCTATTTCCACCAGCGCGCCTGTCTCTTGAATTGTTTCTTCTGTCAATTAAATATGCCATCCATGAGATTATAGCACGCTAATCGCCAAACGCCTAAAAATGCGATCCTCAAGTTTCAATCTATACAATTGCTATCTTTATTAATAGAATAATGTCAAGTCAACTTGACATTATTGTAGATATGAATGAATATATTATTAATAGAGTTTCACAATTTCGTAAAGAAAAAAACGTTACTCAAGAAGAATTAGCAACAATTCTGCAAGTATCGAGACAAACAGTAATTGCCATTGAAAAAGGCAACTACACGCCATCTCTGTTACTTGGTCTAAAAATTGCTCAATTCTTTAATAAAAATGTTGAAGAAATATTTATTTACAAAAATGAAAAATAATTTTATCGGAGAAATCTTAATTTCAATTC
>CAYUGO010000059.1:0-6818 GCA_964444295.1 uncultured Gammaproteobacteria bacterium
ATGAAGAGAATTTCAAATTACTCATAGATGTTTCCCCTGGTGGTGACAGCAGTCAATATTTACAAACATTAACAGTAGGTCAGACACTTGATTACTTGCCCGGCAAGGGAAATTTTACATTTCACCCTAATGATAATGCCACTAACTTACTTTTTTTAGCTACAGGATCGGGCATTGCTCCGCTGATTTGTATTATTGAATCATTGCTCCTTCAAGGAGATACTCGACCGATTACCCTGCTTTTTGGTATTCGTAGTGAACAAGATATTTTTTATCAAGACAGACTTGATGCTTTATTAACTCAGTCATCCAACTTTAGCTATGCGATCTCATTATCAGAGCCGCAAGAGTCTTGGGGTGGATCAAGAGGCCACATTACAAATCATATTGAGAATAATCTCCACCTTCCATGGGAAACAACATCAGTATATTTGTGTGGATCACCTTCCATGATCATGGAAGGACAAGATCAATTAATTAAACTAGGAGTTCCACAAACACAGATATATTTCGAAAAATATTGGTAGATATGGACGATCAACCACAGTTAATTACAAAAATGGAAACTGACTCCCAAGGGAACCAAAGTGCGTTCATCGGGCGATTTCAAATTACCATTCTAAAACCCCTCTGCATTGGCGCAACATCGTGTGTAGCAATTGCTCCAAACGTATTCAAAATGAATGAACAAAATATTGCAGAATTTATCCAATCAGGAACAGAAGATCCCACTACTCTCTTGTTAGCAGCTCAAGCTTGTCCCACTCGAGCCATCATTATTACAGACACAACAACCCACGAACAAATTTGGCCACAAAAAAGCCCAGCTGACTAATCAGCTGGGCAGGGCAGGCGAAAACTAACTATCTTTTATTAGTTAGTATTGCTATCTCCTTCGTTTGCCACATCTACCATCACCTCTACACTGCCTCCATCAACTGATCCATCTCCAGTATTTTTATCTGAAGTATTCAAACCAGTATTCTGGGCTACAGCAACCATATTTAATCGAGAAGAAAGATTCTTCTGCATAGTCTTCATCATGTTAACTCTATTGAGTTTGACCATGTTAGTTGATTTGTAACCAGTGTTCGATACTTTGGTAGTAACCATTTCTTGCTCGCAACCGCAAGACTCTAGTCCTGTTAATTCGTTTGAATTACCAGCATTCATAACAAGGACACCTGCTGATGCATCACCAGTCATGACATCTCCGCTTCCAGTGTTTTTGTCAGCGCTATTGTTACCGGTATTCTGGCTAACCATAACTTGATTATTAACGTTAGAAACGTTTAATTGAGACATGGATTGCACGAACTTGCTACTCATGACAACCTTGTTGTATGAATTAGCGCCTGTCTTTTTGACTACTACGTCACTTCCGAAAACCAAAGAAGTATTGACTAACATCATTACTGCTCCAGTTCCCAAAGCTAAACTTGTCTTAATAATTTTCATTTTTTCTTCACCTCCTTTCATCAATTAATACTAATGTGGGCGTATTCAAATGAAGAAAAAACAAATCCACGAGTCCAAATATCAATTTAACAAATCCCATACTTCACTGTAACGAAAAATTACTATCCAATCAACTACCCAAATGCGATTAAATAAATTAAGAACCTATAATTCACATTTTATTTTCACTTCAGCCACGCATGTATCAGTTCCTGTAGATCCGTTCGTAGAGTCATTTCCAGCATCGCCATAAAGGAAATCACTACTAGTTCCGCCATCAATTTCATCGTCGCCATCTCCGCCCCAGACATTATCAATTCCACTACCACCTTTTATCAAATCATTTCCATTTTCTCCCCAGATCCAGTCATTACCACTTCCTCCATCCATCTCATCTATCCCATTTCCACCCCACAGCTTGTCGTTATCAGAACCTCCATCAATTTCATCGTCGCCATCTCCGCCCCAAACATTATCCTCATCAGCGCCACCATCTAATCGATCATTCCCTTCATTTCCCCAGATGAAATCTTTGCCGGTCCCGCCAATTACTCGATCGTTCCCAAGTCCGCCAATAATGCAGTCATCTCCACCATTGCCATAAATCATATCATCACCGCTTAATCCAAAGATCAAATTACTACCAGAATTTCCAATTAATCGATCCTTGTTATTAGTTCCTACAATTGGCGTCCCCGACAAAGAAATCGCCCTGCATTCTGCAGGTATTGGTTCGCCTCCTGGGCCTACAATTTCTTTCATGATCACAATATCGAAGATTGTTTTACTTAACTGATACTCATTTTCAATTTCTCTGGGGAATTCAACACTGATATTAAATACCCGATTTTCGCCCGGGTTTATATTGCCCAGTAGAACATAAGGTTGGGAGTACAAATCAGCCAGGGTTTTAATCCCGCTTGCAGATCCTTCTCCATACCAAAGCGTACCTAAGTTATCGCCAATGATCACTCCTGTCACGCTCGCCAGACTTGGACTCAACGGATCATTACTTTCGTTATCAGTCCTAATAGCTAATCGAAAAATATCCGTTCCTCCGTTATTTATATCAAAACTCCTAATCTCACTATCTCCTGGCAGCCAGTTATTAATGTTAAATAATGGCTGACTTGGAAACGTAGCCACCACGTCCCCCACAGCTTGAACAATCGCTTTTGAGGGATTTTTAACCAACCACCAGTAAGAGGTTATAACCAGAATTGCGATACTCAGAATAAACAAGGCAGATTTGCGCATAAGTTTAATTTATTTCATTTAAATTAACGCTTGGTGTGGCAGATTCAGTTCCTTCATTTTTAACTGTGTCTAAGTTTTCAATAATAGGTTCTACCGTTGGAATATTTAATTCGCCACTTTCAGTTGACTCAGGCTGTTTATCTACATTTTCAACTACATCAGGTGTACTTTTCGTAATCGGAGTATCAAATAAAGGTTTCTCAATCACATCACTTTTAATACTCAAATCAGACAAGGGGTATGACACCGCTACCCCAATTTTATTATTCTCTACACTCTCCAAATCTGACAGATACGCATTAGTTGTCTCTCCAATTGCGCCTAAACTTGTCAGAATTATAAATACAATTACAATATTTTTGCGTCGTCGCAAGTAGGCAAGTAACTCAGTTTTGATGGTCATTAATTCGCCATAGATAAGAATGGCAGCTGGTAATACGACCGCAACAGCAAATCCCGTTGGAGTCCTCAACCAGTTCTGGACATAACCCAAGTATGGAATATCAAACATAACCAGACCCATAATTCTATCGCTAGTTACCAATCCCGGGTCCAAACTATTATTAGCATCTCCCTTAGTCACAAATGTTTTGTCCCCTTCTCCATAATTGACCGCACTAATTCTATGAGTTACCAGTTCCTTGCTTCCGAGCCTGCCAAAGGTCACCACATCACCGGCGCTATAACTCTCTTGGGCTTTGATCACCACTACACTTCCAGTCGGAATCGTCGGCTCCATCGAGCCGGACAATACCGTTAAGACTTTGAAATTTCCCTTTATCGGCAACACACTTACCATCAATAACCCCGCCAACCCCATTACTACAATAATTAAAACTAATTTAAAAATAGTAAACAATGATCGTAGGGATTGCATATTAATAATTAAGAATTAACCCAATAGCAATCACAAGGCAGATATAACTCTGCCCTCTGATTGCTTGCTGAAGGCCTGTCCTGCCTCAGCTAAGCAAAAACTTACAACGGAGGCAATACGGGATCAACTAAAGTTTGGAATTCATTAGTTGAAACATAATTTGGCCAGTTCGCTTCATCCAGATTCTCATCACAAACATAATTATCGTTATTACGTGATTGAATAGCTGATAGCGTTATAGATGCAGTTAAAGAATCAGTTTGGGCCTCATTGTGTTGAGGCGCAGAAATATTTCCATCGCAACCTGTATAATCTGGTCCTGTAAAATCACCAAAACAAACTTTATATCCGAGAGTATAAGTGGCTCCTGAAGTTAAAGGAGTTTCTTGGAAATATGCAGGTCCGTTAGTAACTGAATCAGCTAGAGGGAAGTTTCCTAAATTTTCCAATTGTGCCATGTTGAGAGGTGCGGCTGAAAGATTAGCATCACCAGGATCATAGACTCCATTGGGGTTAACATCATTCCAGAAAACGAACTTTAGATATTTGTGTAATTCACCTACAGGTCCAATATCTGATGAATTAACTGTAAGTTCTGGATTTGTTACGTCATGCTCATCGCTGGCAGTAACATCAGTTGACATACATGCCCAATAATCATTAGTAGTAGCTTTGATTGCAATTGTGCCAGTCAACAAATCTCCCGGTTTAACATCTACGAAATTAAATAAAACGGAACTTCCATCAGTTAAAAGATCACCCATTGGTGATGATCCATTAGCATTTAGTGGTCCATTATAAGTTGATGATACCTGGAGATCCACAGATCCAGCTGTAATTGTATTATTATTGCTTGTCTCAGTATCGCTAAAGAAGGCACTAGTAGCACCATAAACTCCACCTCCGACGAGAGCAACTGTTAATAAACTTATTAATATTTTTTTCATATTTTTGTCACCTCCTTTCGGATTGAATTGTTATTTTTAAATAAAGTAAGTTTTTAATTTAGTGCTGTCACACAATTCTTACCGTGTAAGGCTTGAACTGCATCGATATCAAATCCATCAGCACTGTCATATTGGGACCTGGGGAAATTAGTAAGAGTAGATGTGTCTGTAATTCTTACATACTGGAACTCGGATAAACCACTAGTGTGTGTGTCTATATAGTTGATGCCATTGGTTGCTGTACTAGTTAATACATAATCTCCCTCCCAAGTTATTCCGTTCAAGCTAACCTCTAACTTGGCAGTTTCCTCAGGATATGTACTACGTCCTCCTGTCACTTCATAAATAGCCAGTTCGTTTCCTGACCTTTCGCCAATGATTGAAGGGAACTTCAAAACTACCGAACCTCCAAATCCTAGAGATAAGAACTTATCATTAGTTGGTGGGTTGTTTGTATCATTTTCATTTAGAGTATTGGCGGTATTTGTTCGGGCAACCAAAACTATTCCTTCATCTCTACGCTTCTGTTTGTCATAACTTGAAGCTTCGCTCGCCCAAACAGAAGTTGTAAAAGTACAGGTCTCACATTTTTGTAATGATGGATTCCATAGCCTGCTCGAATTAGTTACAGGATCAATCGGATTATTACGCGTCTGCTGAGCGAAGAAATCTTCAGTAAATGTTAGAGTGTCGCCCTGTGCCCAGTTAGTTACGGATGAAGGCAAACTAAAGATCTGTTGCATCTCAACTATCTCATCAGGATTAACAACTCCCAAGGGAATGTAGCAGGAATGAGCTTCATTAAGCGTTGCAGATACAGTTGCATCAATAATTGTATTGTTACCAACAACCAAGGAGTAATTGATATAGTTCTGCAAATCATCCTTTGGTGTTCCCTTTTCTTCCGTTTCCTCGGGCTCTGTCGGAGTTCCTTGATCGGGTGTCAAAGCCGTAATATGCAGATACACATTAGCAGGATTACTTGTACTCGTCACCTGGAGTGTTTTATTGACAGTTCTGATGTCTCCGGGTTTGAGATCATCAAGATTCACGACGCTCGGAGGATTATTTATCCCGTTAACTAATAGATCGATAGATCCTGCTACAATTTGATTATTAGCACTTGTCTCAGTGTCGCTAAAGTAAGCCAGAGAAGACCCCGCTACAGCACCAATCAAAACGGTGATTAGGAGAAAACTCTTAGCTAACATCTATACTCTTCATAGTACTCTTTTTTGCAATTTATTCAATACTTTTTTGTAATATTAAAGACTGATTTTGTTAATTAAATTTTTAAATTTTGTTATGCCAACTCAGTAGCCTAATAGCCATTGGTTTATTCGCAATTTCCTTTGCTAAAGATCTGCTCCAAAAACAGCATCTTCTATTAATTGAATTAAAGTATAGTTGACTTAGTGTTATACTTTTGGGTATAAATAAATTACTACTTATGACACGCACCAGTCTTATTGCTTTATTGATCAGCACATTTTTGATTGTTGGCTGTAACAACAAAAAAGCTCCTACTCCCACTCCCACTCCATCTCCTACAGAAGTCACCCAAGAAGAAATCAACAATGTCAAAACAGAGCTCCAAAAACTCACTGGTCAAGCCACCCCTACAGGTAATGTAGCCCCTACCGTTCCCACCAAAGAGACCATTCTTAAGCCTCAATCAGGTTACGAAGCTACAGGTTATGCCAGTCATAGCTATGCAGATAACAAATACACATTAACAGTATTGGCTGACTTGCCAAAAAACACGGCCAACCAAACTTACCAAGCTTGGCTGCTGCAATCCCCTCTGGGTTCTGATACTCAACCAGTCAAAATCGGCCAGCTCAAAATTGCCAAATCAGGCTACATGCTGGATTACTCATCGACAACAGACATGACCAACTATAAGTACTTCGTTATCTCCCAAGAGTCAGACAACGACAACCAAATCCAAACCCCAGTTCTCACAGGTCAGGTTGAGTAGTCACTCTTTATCTTCGTATCTCTGCAAGGTTATAATCAAATTATGATCGGATCGACTATTAGTGCTGCCAAGAGTTCCCTTATGTTAATCATTATCGGGATTGCAATGGTGGTGACTATGATGATTTTGGCAGCTTCCTTCCTTGGCGGAGCCAATCCCGACACCACTCCATCAGATCCCCAATATCCCACCCCTACTCCCGAAATTCAATATCAGCCAATTCCGCAATAGTTTCTTTACTTCCCCCAAACTATCACTTGACAAAACAGAGTGACAATTGGTACATTAGAAGCCGGTA
>CAYUGO010000060.1:0-6815 GCA_964444295.1 uncultured Gammaproteobacteria bacterium
CATAGACATGGTTTAACGAAATATTTTTTGTATGGAGCTATGGGATTGGGAATTGTGGTAGTTTTGGTTATTTTGGGGTTGTTGTTTGTGGTAAGCAATGATCCGGCACTGGTTGATAAAGATAAAAAAGATGAATTAAATGTAGTTGAAAATTTGTCAAGTGATGTGCTTGATTTGGAGACAGATAGCGATCTGGATTCTATTCCCGATGATGTAGAGAGTGCGTTAGGATATGATCCAAATAGTAATGATTGTGTGAGAGAGATTGGCTGTGGTGATTATACTAACGTGCCAAGGGCTAAGCTGCGATTAAATTTGGTGTTTGTGTTGGATGCTTCTGGTTCGATGAATGGGGATATAAATGGAGTTAATAAATGGAAAAGTGCCGTGGCAGCTTTGAAGTCTGTGTTGTCTCGAGGATTTCCAAGTTACACGGATGTAGGATTGGTAGTTTATGGACATAGGGGAAATTCATCCCAAGATGCGAGATCGTTGTCGTGTAATGGAGTTGAGGTGGTATCTGAGTTGTCGCCTTTGCGAACTAAGAATGTTGGTGAAAGTGTAGATAATTTAACACCATCAGGCTGGACTCCATTGGCTGGAGGGCTGGCAACTGCTGGAGGGATGTTGGCTGATCGGGAAGGTGAAGGAAATTTTGTTATATTATTGTCTGATGGATTGGAAACCTGTGATGGAAATCCTGTTGAACAAGCTAAAATGTTAAAGGAAAGTGGAATTGAGTTAACGACAAATGTGGTTGGGTTGGCAGTTAATGATCAAGAGAAACAGCAACTCATGGAAATTGCTCAAGCTGGTGGTGGAAAATATTATCCCGCTGATGGGCCAAATGATTTGGAGAGGGCGTTGGTTTTGTCATCGGAAGTTATTAGGTTATGGGAACAGATAAATCAGTGCATTATTGATAATTTGGTAACTTATAGTTCATGCGTGGGGACTGAGTATTTGAAATCAATAAATTATGTTAAAGATGCACGGTTGAAGTTACAAAATGAGGTAGCGCCTCGATCAACCGGTGTGGGAGTTTTGGATGTGAGCACTTACTTGGAACGAGAGCAAAAGATGTGGTCTACTTATCAGTCACTTAAAGATGATAATTGGGGACAATATCAATCAGACTTGGATCAATTGAAGATTGGAGATTAGATTAATAATGGTAGAATAGCTGCGATGGCAATTTATACACGCGCGGGTGATCAGGGGATGACAAGTCTGCGTCAAGGGGAGCGAGTGTCTAAGGGTTCGTTGCAAGTGGCAGTTTTGGGGGAGTTAGATGAGTTAAATTGTCAGATTGGATTTGGAGTGAGTGTGATTGAAAATCTGGTATCGGTTTATCAAGAGATGGGGGACAAAACTCGGGAGGATGATTTGGGACAAGTTGTTAAGCAGTTAAGGAAAGTTCAAGGTGAATTATTGGAGCTGGGGGCGCAGGTGGCAAGTAATAAATTACAAATAACTAGACCTTCAGCCTCAGGGAGAGTGGAAACTTATGAGAAAAAGACAGCTGGAGTGTCGGATGAAAATTATGTTGAGAAAGCGAATAAATGGTTAGGAAGAGTGGGGGCGATGGAAAAAAGCATTGATGATTATGAGCAGAGTTTGCCGACGTTAGAAAACTTTATATTGCCGGGGGGAGGCGTGGGGGGGGCAGCTTTGCATGTGAGCAGATCATTTTTGCGGAGAGTCGAGAGAACGATGGTCAGACTGGTGCAGTCAAATAGTGGTGCAACTCGACAGATAGTGCCTGAGTATGCGTTGGGTTGGTTGCCGTATTTGAATAGATTAGGAGATTGGTTGTTTGTAATAGCAAGATATACGGCTTGGATTTGTCAGGAAAAAGAACACGTGTGGCAGAATGATAAATAAATATCTTTTTGAGTATTTAGTGGTTATTTTTGGCGTGATAACATTAGGTTTATATGGCAGAGCAAGTACCAGGTGAAAGCAGGCGTGAGAGTGTTGAGCATGTTGATTATGAGGTAAATGATGAGACAGATGGATATTTGGAGGAAGTTGAAAAAGGTGACGTGAATCAATCGGATACGAGTGATGATGGAGGGATAAGTCTGAGCGATGATAATTCACTAGTAGTTGGGAATGATGACTTTCAGTTGCCACAAGATGCGGTAGTGTTGCCAACAACTCAACAGAGTTTCCATCAGGGATTAGCTGCTCAAGTAGAGAGTAGCGCAAAGTGGATGGCGGTGTGGTGTACTTATATGATTAAAAAATATGGGGCGAGGACTTTCTTTAAAGGCTAGGAAATAAGTATTTTGGAAGGTGAGTTTGGGAGCAGTTTACGTGTACAATATAGGGATATGGACTCTTTGTTGGCTATTGTGTTTGGGTTGTTGGGATTGTTGTTGGGAGTGGCGTTAGTAGTGGGATTAATGCTTGGGGGATTGTTTGGTTTTATATGGTGGCAGCGATGGAAGGATCGGGAGAGTCGGTCATTAAAAAGTGTTTTATTACAGGTGAGAGTGCCAAGAGATAATGAAGTTAAGGTTGATGCGATGGAGCAGATATTGTCTTCTTTAAATGTGTTGAAGAAAACCAAGGGCATGTTTTCTACTCAGCCGCCTGAGCATATTAGTTTGGAGATTGTGGCTCGATATGGTGATGTAACATATTATTTGAGTGTGCCTGAGCATTTGCATGATTTGATTGAGAAGCAAATTCATAGTGCATATAACGGTGCTGATGTAAGGGCTGTGGAGGAATATAGTATCTTTGGAGAAGAAGGTGAAGTGGCATGGGCACAGTTAGGACTAGCTGATCCAGCATATAAGCCGATCAGGACATATAAGGATTTGCCTGTTGATACGATGAGTGCGGTAACTAGTGCTTTGGGTAAAATGGGGCCGCGTGAGTCTGCTGTAATCCAGATTCTGTTAACGGGAATTGGCGGGGATTGGAAAAAGATGGGGAAGAGTTTTATTTCTGATACGAAGAAAAAAGAATCTGATCCTCAAAAAGCAAGTTATAAGGTTGATTCAAGGTTGCTTGAGGCGGTAGATAACAAATTATCTAAACCAGGATTTGGAGTAACAGTGCGGGTGGTAGTGGTGTCAGATACTCAGGATAGAGCTAAGCAGCACTTGGCTAATATTAAAGGTTCGTTTGAGCAATTTAACTCAGGACACAACCGATTTAGTGAGCAGAAAGTATGGATACCGCAGACATTTATGACTGATTTTATATATAGATATCCGCGGATGATACATCTTTCGAGTAAGGTTTCGGTGTTGACGGTTGATGAAGTAGCTAGTCTTTATCATTTTCCTAATAAGACAGTTGAGACACCAAATATTAATTGGTTAACTTCGAAATCAGCTCCGGCATCCCCTTTGATACCGGTTGATGGACTTTATTTGGGTAAAAGTATTTTCCGGGGGGTTGAGCGGCCTGTAACTATTAGGGAGAAAGATCGACAGAGGCATATGTATATTATCGGTAAAACTGGTATGGGTAAGACAGAGTTTATGAAAACTATGATAATCCAAGATATCCGGGATGGAAAGGGTGTGGCTGTTGTAGATCCTCACGATTTGGCTGAACAGATTCTGGATTATATTCCGCCTGAGAGAGCAGAAGATGTGATTTTCTTTGATCCTGCTGACATGGAGAGACCGATGGGTATGAACATCATGGATGCTAAGACTGAGGATGAGCGTCATTTTGTGACCAGTGTGGTGATTAATTTGATGTATAAATTGTATGATCCGCACAAAACGGGTATTGTGGGTCCTCGATTCGAGCATGCAATTCGTAACTCGATGTTGACGGTGATGGAAGCTGTGCCGGGTGGAACTTTTATGGAAATTGTGCGGTTACAAACTGATATGCGGTATGTACAGGAATTGTTGCCGAAGGTCAAAGACCCTGTGGTGAGAAGATATTGGACTGATCAGATTGCGCAGACGGCTGATTTTCATAAATCTGAGGTATTGGATTATATTGTGAGTAAGTTCGGACCGTTTGTGACGAACAAGATGATGAGGAATATTATTTGTCAGGGAGAAAGTACATTTAATTTCCGACAGATTATGGATGAGAAGAAAATTTTGATTGTGAGATTAAATAAAGGAGCCTTGGGAGAGATGAATGCTAATTTCTTAGGTTTATTGTTGGTCCCCAAGTTGTTGATGTCGGCTTTGAGTCGTGCAGATGTGCCTGAAGAACAAAGGCCGGATTTCCATTTATATGTGGATGAGTTTCAGAATTTTGCGACTCCTGATTTCGTGACAATATTAGCAGAGGCCCGTAAGTATCATCTTAATTTGACGGTGGCTAATCAGTTTACGGGGCAGATGGATCCGGAGATTAAGAGTGCTATTTTTGGTAATGTAGGTACAAAGGTTATGTTTAGGGTGGGTATTGAAGATGCACCATTTTTGGCTCAAGAATTTCGTGGAGTGTTTAGTGAGGATGATTTGATTAATGTGGATAAATTTAATGCTTATGTAAGTACGATGGTAAACAATGCTCCGGTCCCACCATTTAGTATGGATACGACTAAGGATTTGGAACAGGATGCGCGAGAGAAAAATCCTGAAGTGGGGGCGATGATTGCTGAGTTGTCGAAGTTGAAATATGGCAGGGATAGAGAAGAGGTAGAAATGGAAATTAATCGGAGAAGTCATCTGTAGTTGTGATAAAGTTGGAGTATGGATGAGTTTGTGGGAGTAAGTGAGAAGAGCTCTGGAAATAGAGAAAAATCTTCATTGCCTGGAACAGAAATAATCAAGGATGAAGAGTTTGGCGAATTGCCTCGAGTATGCAGATTTAATTTCCCCGATAAAGCAAGTGGAAGAGGGTGCTTTTTTGAAGTTAATGGTAATGAAGTACGTGTAGGCATGACTAGTGATATAGATGTGCGGGAAGTTAATCCAGATGAAGAGTTAGGACGATATCAAATCTCTGATGACGGGAAAGAGATTAGGTTCCCAAAGGAAAATGAGAAGTTGGAACAATTAGGTCTGGAGGTTGATGAAAACTCAGGAGAAAAACAAGAGTATTATATTGATGGGTTGAATCCAAGAGAAATTAATTTGAGTGAAAGAGAAGTACAAAAAAAAGATATGGAATGGTTGGCAGCTTTGATTAACGAACTTGAGGGAGGGGAAATTATGATTTACACTGGTGCGGGAATTTCGATGGACGGGGAAGATGGGGTGCTTGGGATGGATGAGTTAAGGGCTAGTTTGGGGTTGGATGGAAGTTTGAGTGGGGATAATTTTGAGAATTTGTTCCGAGATAACCCAGATAAGCTAGTTGATAAAGTAAAAGAATTTGGAAATTCATTATTTATTGATAAGTCTACGGAGGCTCATAAGGCAATTTCTAAATTAGTAGAAAAAAAGCCAGGTGTGTTGGTTATGACTGAAAATATAGATTTGAAACATGAAGCTGAGGGGAGTAGATTGGCAGTTACTCACATGGATGGTGATAATTTGGCCTTTGGGCAGGTTATATTAAGGACGAATGTTACGAAGGCAGTGATTGTGGTCGGGATGAGTCATGACGATAGAGCCATCTTGGAATACATGAAACATCGTAACCCTGATGTAATGATTGTTGCAATAGATAATTGCGTTAAGGGTGTGCCGAGTTTCTTGGGAAAGGAAGATACTTTGATTCAAGGTGATTGTCAGAAAACATTGCCTGAATTGGTAGAACGATTAAATTTAGAAGTAGTAGAAGATATTGAGAGTGATTCTGAAACAAGTTGAAAATGTCGATAAAGGGGGATAATTTTTTTAGATTTTATCCTGTATGAATAGTTGGTAGAGAGAGGTTGGAGAAGTCATTTATAGTTGTGATAAAGTTGAAGTATGGATGAGGTTGTAAGTACAGAATATTGGATTTATCGGACAATGACACATACTTATGGACAGCAGGAAATTGTAGCTAAATTGGCAACTTTAAGTGGGAGAGAGGAAAACAAGGTTTATTATGGGGAAGGAGCAGAGAAAGTTTACTTCAGGAGTCCCCAGCAAAAAGAACCTTATAACGTGGATCTAAAATTAACTTTTATGGTAAATCCTAAGCATAAAACTGTGGATAATTATGTTACGTATACAGGATTTAGTTTGTTTTCTAAAAGGTTAGTTGAATTGGTTCGTGAATTTGGAGTTAAGTTTGAAACTTTTCGAGTTGTGATGATTGATAAAGAAGGAAATGAATTGCCTGATATGGAATACTATGCATTTCATTTACTCGAGCCAAATTGGGATGTGGTAGATTTGGAAGCTTCTGGGTGGGATGAGGAAATGTTAAAAGCTAAACAATTGGTTTTTAAGGAGAATATTGATTATAAACCAGTTATGGCGGTTTTGGATTATTTGTTTCTGACTGTGATGCGAGATGATCTTAAACAGGAAATTAATAAGCGAGGATACACTGGGTTTGGGTTTTTGCATCCTAAGAAATATAGAGAAGGAATAGTGCCGTATGAGGATTAGGAGGGAGGCGGAAGTATTTTTGTGGAATATTATGGTTCGTAGAGTGGGTGGTAAGTGTTAAAATATCAGAAGTCGCCCCTATAGCTCAGTGGCAGAGCGCTGATCTTATAAGTCAGATGTCGATGGTTCGAACCCATCTGGGGGCACAGAATAATTGTGAGGTAAACGAGTGATGATCTTAGACTTGGCCGATAAGGAATTAAATTATTCGATCATGGCTGAAGTCAGATGTCTTGGTTGCTTCCATCTGGGGGCACAGAATAATTGTGAGGTAAATTAGTGCTGATCTTAGACTTGGCCGATAAGGAATTAAACTATTCGATCATGGCTGAA